>NZ_JBTRXV010000101.1:0-12637 GCF_054608695.1 Thiomonas sp. | reverse complement strand
AAAGCTCAATAATTGCGGAAGCTGTCGTGGCAACTCTTGCAAGTCTTGACGGTCTGGCCGAAGACGACGCGCATTGGGTTGAGTTGACCAGTCTGTGCGGCAGCGGTGAGTTTAGGTGTCAACTGTTCCTGGGCTGCTGCCGGTTGCATCGGGATGGGCTTATTGAGATCGAGGCACGTCGGCATCTACGAATCCTCAACCGGGTAGCCTTAACGGCCTTGCTCACACCTCCGGGTGACTGCTTATTGATCCGGCCCCATGAAGATTGAACTTTTCATGGTCTTGCGTGTCGGAAATGGATGGATAAAGAAGACGCGCGTTACCAGACCTTGGAGCAACTGCATGAGCGCCGCAAGCAAGTCGTGCGGCTGCACAAGAAGGGCATCAAGATCATGCAGATCGTGGCGATGACGGGGCTGAGCTATCCGGCCGTGCGCCGGGTTGTCGACCTGTATTCTGGGGGCGGCTGGGCAGCCATTCGGCCAACGCCGCGCGGGCGTGATCCTGGTGCCGGGCGTTTGCTCACGGCGGAGCAAGAAGAGAGCCTTCGCCACACCATCATCGACAAACGCCCCGAGCAGTTGAAGATGGACTTCTGCCTGTGGAGCCGCGCCGCCGTGGGTCTGCTCATCGCGCAGCAGCATGGCATCGAGCTGCCGGTGCGCACGGTGGGCAAGTACCTCAAGCGCTGGGGCTTCACCCCACAAAAGCCCATCAAGAAAGCCTACGAGCAGCGTCCCGAGGCCGTCCAAACCTGGCTGGACGGACACGACCCTGCCATCGAGGCGCAAGCCAAGGCCGAAGGAGGTGAAATCCACTGGGGCGACGAGACGGCGCTGGTCAACACCGATGTGCGCGGCAGAAGCTACGCACCCGCAGGGCAGACGCCGGTGGCCTACGCCCCAGGCGGCACGCGGCAAAAGCTCTCCATGATCGCCACCGTCACCAACCAGGGCAAGACGCGCTGGATGATCACCTGCGAAGCCTTCAACGCCGGCAAACTCATTGAGTTCCTGCAGGCGCTGGTCAAGGACGCCGGCAGGAAGGTCTTCCTGATCCTGGACAACCTGCGTGTGCACCACAGCAAGCCGGTGAAGGAATGGGTGGCGCAGCGCAAACAGCACATCGAGGTGTTCGACCTGCCCAGCACCAGCCCCGAGCTCAACCCCGAGGAGCGGCTCAATGCCGACCTCAAACAAGCCCTGGGCAAAAAGGTGCCCGTGCGCACCAAGGCCAAACTGCGCGACGCTGCCAATGCGCACATGACCATGCTGGAGCGCTCACCCGAGCGCATGCGCAGCTACTTCCAAGCCCCTCGCGTGAAATACGCGGCTTGAGACTTCATCGGGCCGGATCAATAGCTCATAAGGCAACGCACCAAGCAGGTCACGAAGCGATGCCCAACTGAACGGCCTCGGGTACAAATCGAGGTTGATGGAGTTCAGCGAATAGGTGTCCATCCCCGAAGGCTGTCACGCAAAACAAGTTCGTTCTGCCCAGCGTGCGGAAGCCGAGTTCATCCTGGTCCCGACTGCTGATTCAAGCCGGCATGCCGGCTTCTTGTTCAAGGGATGTGCCGAGCTCAACCGCGGTTACATCTTTTTTGCATCATCGCCTCCGCTTGCCTGATGCACATCAAGGAAATCGGTCGCGAGCCCGCGCAAACTGAAAGTGTCTTTCCATACCCAACGGGAGTCGCGTGATGAGTAGTAGTACCACCGAACAGATTCAGGCAGCACAGAAGGCCGAGTTGGATTCCATGGTCAGCATGGCCGACAAAGCCATGAATGGCTTCGAGAAACTGGTCCAGTTGAATCTTCAGACCTTGCGCGAAGCCACGCAAGATGCGGCCGAGGCCATGCGCGCCGCGTTCTCAGCACGCGACCTCCAAGAGCTGATGAGCTTGCAAACTGGGAACCCGATGCAGACCAGTAGTCAGAAAGCCGCGGCCTATGCCCAACACCTCGCGGAGATTGCTGGCAGTACCCAGGCCGAATTGGCCGAAGCGCTCAATCAGAGCATGACACGCATGCAGCAAGCACTGCGAGACGCCACGCAAAACTCCATGGGCAATTTGCCCTTAGGAAGCGAAGGCGCGGCGGCGCTCATGCAAAGCGCGATGAACTTCGCCACCCAGGCCTTCGATGCCATGCAAAAGTCGCAGAGCCAGGTCACCAAGATGGTGTCCGACAACGTCGAGTCCATCACGAATCGTGCGACCAAGGCGGTTGCGGCACAAGCCACGCCTTTGCGCAAGCGTGCGGCCAAATGAGCTGCACAAGCCGCGTGACGCCGCGCCGCGGCTCCGTCCTCGGAGGTCGGGGAAACTTGGGGCTACCGCGCGGTTTCTTCAGGGACGGAGCACTGACCACCTGTGGCTGCTGCCGTTGCAGTCGAGACAGGGCGCGTCTCGCTGTGCGTCGCAAGAGTTTGCGCTGACAAGTCGGCGAGTCTCATAGTCGAACAGGTGCCACCCGCATCCACCCCAGATCAACCTGGTCACCGTTTGGCATTACAAGATTGAGAGACTTTCATGACAAGATTGGCACTCATCACCGGCGGCACGCGCGGCATCGGCGCGGCCATCGCGCGTCGCTTCAAGCTCGACGGCTTGAACGTTGCCGTGACCTACTACGGCAACGATACCGCAGCGATTGCTTTCACCCAAGACACAGGAATTCCCATCTACAAATGGGATGCCACGGATTTTGACGCATGCCAGATCGGCGTACAAAAGCTGCAGACCGATCTCGGCCAACCCGTGGATGTGCTGGTGAACAATGCCGGCATCACGCGCGATGCGACGCTGCCCAAGATGACCGTCGAGCAGTGGCATGCCGTGATCGACAACGACCTCGGTGCCTGCTTCAACATGTGTCACGCCATCATCAGCGGCATGCGCGATCGCGGTTGGGGGCGCATCGTCAACATCGCCTCGATCAACGGACAAAAAGGCCAATTCGGCCAGACGAATTATTCGGCAGCCAAGGCCGGCGTGATTGGTTTCACCAAGGCCTTGGCGCTGGAATCGGCGCGCCAGGGCATTACCGTGAACGCCGTCGCGCCGGGCTACACCGCGACCGACATGGTGGCGGCAATGGACCCCACAGTGCTCGAGGGCATCGTCGCTCAAATTCCGGTGGGACGTCTGGCCAAGCCTGAAGAAATCGCCCATGCCGTGGCTTTTCTGGTGGGTGAGCGGTCGGCCTTCATCACTGGCTCCACGTTGTCGATCAACGGCGGACAGTACCTCGTTTGAGGATCGAACATCTGGCGCGTCTTCTTTGTGCAATCTTTCCACATCAACAACATGGGTCACAACGCCAAACAAGAAAATTCGGTCGATGTGCTGGTGATCGGCGGTGGTCCCGGAGGCACGCCGGCCGCACTGTCGCTAGCGCAGGGCGGAAGACGCGTGATGCTGGTCGAGCAAGCCGACGTTTTGGGCGGGACTTGCTTGTTCGAGGGTTGCATTCCATCCAAGAGCTTTCGCCACACCGCCTGATTGCCGAACTGGTTCGTCAGCAACGCAGAAATCTCACCATGATCGCCAACGATACAGCCGGACTCGGCTACGGGATCGGTCTGTTAATTGATGCGAAGCTCATCAGTCGACTTGTTGTGACATATTTCAGGACTAATCCAGAGACTCAGCGCCAGATGATCGCGGGCGAGATTCAGGTCGAACTGGTTCCGCAAGGTATTCCTGCCTCGGTGAAGCCCTGACCTCGTCCATCACATCAAAACCTCCTTCAGCCCCCAACATGAAAAACCACTCGAATGATCAGGCCAAGGGTTTGCCCTACGCCAAAACCCTGCATGCGCTACAGATCGAACTGGTGAAATTCCAGAAACACCTGATCGCGCATGGTGACCGCATCCTCATCATCCTCGAAGGGCGTGATAGCGCGGGAAAAGACGGCACCATCAAACGCATCATCGAACACCTGTCGCCACGCGACACGCGCGTCGTGGCGCTGAACAAGCCCTCCGACCGCGAAACCTCGGCGTGGTACTTCCAGCGCTACGTGCCGCATCTGCCCCTGGCCGAGGAGTTCGTCCTGTTCAACCGCAGTTGGTACAACCGTGCCGGTGTCGAGCGGGTGATGGGTTTTTGCCGCAAGGCACAGTACGAGGAGTTCATGGAAACCGTCCCGGTGTTCGAGCAGATGCTGGTGCGTTCCGGTGTACAGCTATTCAAGTACTACCTGGATATCGGCAAGGACGAGCAGAAAAAGCGTCTGCGCGACCGCCACACCGATCCGCTCAAGCAGTGGAAGATGAGTCCGATCGACGCTGCGGCGCAAAAACACTGGAAGGACTACAGCGTGGCGCGCAATGCCATGTTCGCACGCACCCATACGGCTGCTGCCCCTTGGACTGTGGTTCGCGCCGACGATAAGAAGCGCGCCCGCCTGAATCTGATGATGGATCTGCTCATCCGTCTGGACTACAAGGACAAGGATCAGTCTCTGCTGCGGCCCGATCCGGACCTTGTTTTTGCCTACTCCGAGCAGGCCTTGCAGGATGGGTTGATCGCCCCCTGATGTGCTGGGCCAGCGCCATATCCCGAGCAAGTCACGCAAGCTTTCATGGCCGTCACCAACGCCTATCGCGACGCCAAGGCAGCGCATTGATCCAGCGGCCGCCGCCCCCATCGACCTTGAATGAGGACGTAGCTTGCGCTGCACTTCTGTTCATCCTCCACCCACCCCAAAAAGGAGTTTTCCATGTCCAACTGCCACGTCATCGCCTGGGTCGACCATGCCCAGGCCCGAGTGCTGCATATCGATGCCGACAACATCGAGAAATCCATTGTCGAACCCGCACAGCATCCTCATCTTCACCACAAACGCAACGCTATCGGCAGTGGCAAGGCCGCCGAAGATCAGCACTTCTATCACGGCATTGCACAGGCGCTGGCCGGCGCGCAGGAAATTCTCATCACCGGGCCGGGGCGGGTCAAGCCGGAGCTATTCAAGCACCTGCAGCATCACGACCCCGAAGTGGCCAAGCATGCGGTCGGGCTGGAGACAGCAGACCATCCCACCGACGGCCAACTGGCGGACCACGCTCGACATTACTTCAAAGCCAAGGACCGCATGCTGGGTGTTTGATGCCAGCATGCACGGCTCCGCCGGGGAACGCGCCTGTGCCATTTTCCGCCGGAGACTTGATTTCTTTTACGACGACTGCTCACCACCATGTACAGCAAAATACTTGTCCCCCTGGATGCCAGCGCCACGGCACAAACCGCTGCCGAGCATGCCATTGCCATGGCCCGCTCGCTCAAAGCCGCGCTGCGGTTCATGACCGTGATCGATTTCAACGGCTTCATCGGCGCCGTGCCCAGCATTGTGGGCGTCATGAACAACGACGCCAGACTGATGCTTGACGACTGGATGAGCAAGGCCTCGCAATGGGGCCTGGACGCGAGTACCGCCATTGCCGAGACCGATCCAAACACGCCGCGCGTGGCCGATGCCATCGTCGCCGAAGCCGGACGGTGGAATGCCGATCTCATTGTCATCGGCAGTCATGGCCGCAGCGGGGTGCGCCATCTGCTCCTGGGCAGTGTGGCCGAAGGTGTGGCCCGTCGCAGCATGATTCCCGTGCTCATCGTGCATCCTGGCGAGAAACCGTCGTCCTGATGCACAAGCCAAGCGCGAAAACGGACCGCCGAGCACGTTGACCGTCGCCATGCACATGCAACAAGTGACTGCGGTCACAGCAACGGGCGCCGGTGCGCCGCCTGGCACTGTCGTCACGGTTCGCGGCGCCGTGGTGGATGTTGCGTTTGCAGACGCTGGGTTACCCCCCATCCACACCGCGCTGCGCGTCGCTTGGGATCGCCCCGAGCTCCTGCTGCTCGAAGTGCAAGGGCACCTGGATCTGCACACGGTGCGCTGCATCGCCCTGCAGAACACGGCCAGTCTGGCGCGCGGCACCACGGTGCAGTCCACGGGTGCGCCCGTGTTGGTCCCCGTCGGTGACGCGGTGCTGGGACGCCTGCTCGATGTAGTCGGGCAAGTGCATGACCTCGGACCGGCGCTGCCGGCCGACACTCCGCTGCGCAGCATCCACAATCCTCCACCAACACTGGAGCAGGAAACCTCGGCCATCGAGGTCTTTGAAACCGGTGTCAAGGTCATCGATCTGCTGGCTCCCATGGCGCAGGGAGGCAAGGCCGCCATGTTCGGCGGCGCGGGCGTGGGCAAGACCGTGCTGGTGATGGAACTCATCCACGCGACGGTGGAGAAGTACCGCGGCATTTCGGTGTTCGCGGGCGTGGGCGAGCGCTTGCGCGAGGGCCACGAAATGCTGAGCGACATGCGCGACTCCGGTGTGCTGGCGCGCACCGTTCTGGTGTATGGGCAGATGAACGAACCTCCGGGCGCGCGCTGGCGAGTGCCGCACAGCGCCCTGACCATCGCTGAATACTTTCGCGATCAGAAGCATCAGAACGTGCTGCTGCTGATGGACAACGTGTTCCGTTTCGTCCAGGCCGGCAGCGAGGTTTCGAGCCTGCTGGGCCGACTGCCATCGCGCGTGGGCTACCAGCCGACCCTGGGCAGTGAAGTGGCGGCGCTGCAAGAACGCATCGCCTCGGTGGCGGGCACCGCGGTCACTGCGATCCAGGCGGTTTATGTCCCGGCCGACGACTTCACCGATCCGGCAGTCACGGCCATCTCCAGCCATATGGACAGCATGATCATGCTGTCGCGCCAACTCGCCGCCGAGGGTTTCTATCCGGCGGTCGATCCACTGGCTTCAACGTCCGCGTTGCTCGATCCACTGGTGGTTGGTGTGGAGCATTACCGCATTGCCGAACGCGCCCGCGAGACCTTGGCGCGGTTCAAGGAGCTGCAGGACATCATCGCCTTGCTTGGCGTGGAGGAGCTCGGCGCCAGCGACCGGCTGGTGGTCAAGCGCGCACGGCGCTTGCAGCGCTTTCTCAGCCAGCCGTTCATGGTGACCGAGGCTTTCACGGGCATACCCGGGCGTACCGTGGCACGCGCGGATACCCTGGCTGGCGTGCGCGCGATTCTCGATGGCGAGACCGACGCCTGGGCGGAAAGTTCGCTGTATATGGTGGGCACGCTGGACGAGGCGTGGCACAAAGAGCAGGCGTCAGCCCCAACGCCACACGCCGCGGAGCCGGCGACGTGAAGCTGCGCATCGTCACCCCGCTGTCGATCGAAGTCGATGAGGACGGCTTGCAATCCCTGCGCGCAGAAGACGCGAGCGGCAGTTTCGGCATCCTGCCCCGGCATGCCGATTTCCTCACCAGTCTGACCATCTCGGTGGTGAGTTGGACGCGCGCCGACGGATCGCAGCGACATTGCGCGGTGCGCCGCGGTGTGTTGACCATGTTCGGCGGGCGCGAGGTGCACATCGCTACGCGCGAAGCGGTGGTGGGCGATGACCTGATGCAGCTCGACACCGATGTGCTGGCTCGCATGCGGTCCGACCTCGACCTGGAACGCACCCAGCGCGTGGAGAACACGCGAATGCAACTTGGAGCCATCCGGCAGATCATGCTGCATCTGCGCGCTGATGGACACCGAGGTTTTGGGGTTGGCTCGTGAGCGACACGCCCTCCCGCCCCGAGGACAGCGACGATGCGCTCGTGCGGCAGGCGAGCCTGCGCAGTGCGCGTCATCGCCGCTGGCTGCGCGAGGGTGAGCCCTCCGTCGCGCGTCGGCTGGCGCAGATCGGAGTGCTCGGATGGATCATCGTGCTCCCCATGCTGCTGGGTCTATTCGCCGGGCGCTGGCTGGATCGCGCCCTCGGAACTGGGCTGATGTTCACCGGCGCCTTGTTGATCCTTGGGCTTGCCCTGGGTAGCTGGTCGGCCTGGAAATGGATGAAAAGCGCATGAATCCATGGTCTTTGCATGTCATCTCGGCGGATGCGTTCTGGCCGCTTTTTCTGCTCGCACTGGCCGTGGGTTTCTTGGCTGGGCTGGGCTACTTTTATGCCATTTGGTGGAGTGCGCGCGCGCTGCTGAGCGGCCGGCATGGCGCAGTGCTCACCATCTTCCTGTCAATCAGCCGGCTCGCCTTGCTTGCCGGCTTGCTCATTCTTGCAGCGCATGCAGGTGCCATAGCTTTGCTGCTCACGGCGCTGGGTCTGTTGGCTGCCCGTTTCGTGGTGATCCGCCACGTAGGACAGGAATCGCCATGAATTCGCCCTTGGCCAGCCTTGTGATGTTTCACCTCGGCTCGGTGCCGATCACGCAGGCCGTGGTCGTCACCTGGGTCATCATGATTTTGCTCGTGCTCGGCGCCTTGATGCTCAAGCGCCGTTTGAAACTCGTACCTTCGCGCAGCCAAGCGGCTTTCGAGCTGATGGTCGATACGGTGGACGCGCAAATCCGCGACACCATGCAGCTCCAACCTGAGCCTTACCGCGCTTTCATCGGTACGTTGTTCATCTATATTTTTCTCGCCAACTGGTCTTCACTCGTGCCTGGCATCAAACCGCCGACTGCTCAGCTCGAAACGGATATTGCATTGGCACTGCTGGTGTTCGTCGCCGTGGTCGGCTTTGGCGTGCGTGCTGGCGGGATACGCGGCTATCTGGCGACCTTCGCCTCGCCCAATCCCATCATGATTCCGCTGAACTTCGTGGAAAGTCTCACCCGCACCTTCTCCTTATTCGTGCGCCTGTTCGGCAATGTGATGAGCGGTGTGTTCGTGATTGGGATCGTGCTGTCGCTAGCCGGCCTGTTGGTGCCGATTCCACTCATGGCGCTCGACCTTCTCACTGGTGCTGTACAGGCTTATATCTTCACGGTCCTGGCCATGGTGTTCATCGCCGGCGCGGTCAGCGATGGGCCGCATCCATCGGCACCTGATTCATCTCAACCCGAACTTTCTAGGAACCCGCCATGAATTGGTTAGCGCTTGCCAGTATCGTTTCCGCCGCGGTCGCCGTATCGTTCGGCGCCATTGGACCCGCCTTGGGCGAGGGACGCGCGGTGGCCGCCGCAATGGATGCCATTGCCCGCCAACCCGAAGCGGCCAACACCATTTCACGCACCCTGTTCGTGGGCTTGGCGATGATCGAGACCATGGCCATCTACTGCTTGGTGATCGCCTTGTTGCTTCTGTTCGCCAACCCCTTGCTGAAATGACGGCATGAGCATCGACTGGTGGACGATCGGCCTGCAGGCCGTCAATGTCCTGATCTTGGTCTGGCTGCTGGGGCGCTATTTCTGGCGCCCGGTGGCGGACATCATCGCCAAGCGTCAGGCGGCGGCAAAGGAATTGCTTGATACGGCCCAGGCCAAGCGCGAGCAGGCTGAAGGTGTGCTGGCTGAAGTCACGCGCACTCGTACCGCGCTGGCGCGAGAGCATGAGGATATGTTGATCAAAGCCCAGGCTGAAGTTCAGCAACTTCGGGCCACGGGCTTGCAGGAAGCGGCGCAACAGGCGCAAACCTTGCTAGACGACGCGCAAGCGGAGATCGCCAAGCTGCGCGAAGCCGTGGAGCGCAGTTCCCAAGAACGCGCCGTACAGCTCGCCGTTGCCATCGCCCAGCGTTTGGCGGCCAGACTCGATGGGCAGGCCGTACGGGAGGTTTTTCTTGGTTGGCTGGTGCAGAGCATCCAGGCCTTGCCCCAAGCGGTGCGCCAGACAGTGGTGCAAAGTGGCACAGCCGAGCTGGTCAGTGCGACGCTACTCGACCCTTCCGAACAAGCGCAGCATGCGCAGCACATCGGCCAGGTTCTTGGCGGCGCGGTGAAACTGACGTTCAACACCGATCCCAGCTTGATCGCGGGGTTGGAGTTACGCGGCGCGCAGGTCGTGATCAACAACAGTTGGCATTCTGATCTTACTCGCATCCGAAAGGAATTCGACGATGCCCAGCGCGCTTGAAACGACGGTCGACGCCTGGCTTGCCAGCGCCATGCAGAAGGTCGAAGTGACCCCTCTGGGGCCGCAAGCCGAACAGATTGGACATGTGCAGGCCATCAGTGATGGCATCGCCATCGTTTCTGGCCTGCCGCAAGCGCGGCTCGACGAATTGTTGCGCTTCGATCACGGGCAGTTCGGATTTGCCCGGGTGCTCGAGCGCGACCACATCGGCTGCGTGCTGCTCGACGGCGCCGACGAGGTGCAGGCGGGCGATACGGTGCATGGCACCGGCGATGTCGTGCGGGTGCCGACCGGCATGGCCTTGCTGGGACGGATGGTCGATCCGCTGGGGCGGCCGCTGGATGGCAAGGGGCCCATCGTCAGCGATGCGAACGAACCCATCGAGCGTGCGGCGCCGGGCATCGTCGAGCGCGAGCGGGTCACCCAGCCGGTACAGACGGGGCTGTTGGTGATCGATACCTTGTTCGCCCTGGGACGCGGGCAGCGCGAACTCATCATCGGCGATCGCGCGATTGGCAAGACCACCATCGCCATCGACACCATCATCAACCAGAAGCACAGCGACATCGTTTGTGTCTACGTAGCGGTGGGCCAGAAAAGCGCGAGCGTGCGCCGCGCCATCGATGCCATCGAGGCGCATGGCGCGCCCGAGCGCTGCATCGTGGTCGTGGCGCCGGCCTCCAGCACGCCGGGTCTGCAGTGGATTGCTCCATTTTCCGGCTTCACCATGGCCGAGTATTTCCGCGACCGCGGCCAGCACGCGCTGGTGGTGATCGACGATCTGAGCAAGCACGCCGCCAGCCACCGCGAAATCGCGCTGCTGACGCGTCAGTCGCCCGGTCGCGAAGCCTACCCCGGCGATGTGTTCTATGTGCATGCGCGGCTGCTGGAACGGGCCGCGAAGCTGTCCAAGGCCAAGGGTGGCGGCTCGCTGACGGCGCTGCCGATCGCCGAGACCGACGCCGGCAATCTCAGCGCCTATATTCCGACCAATCTGATTTCGATCACCGACGGCCAGATCGTGCTCAATGGGCGACTGTTCGACGAGGGGCTGAAACCCGCAGTGGACGTGGGCGTGAGCGTCAGCCGGGTCGGCGGCAAGACCCAGGCCGCCGCACTGCGGCAAGCTGCGCAGACGCTGCGGCTGGACTACGCCCAGTTTCTCGAACTGGAGATATTCACCCGCTTCGGCGGCATGCCCGACACGCGGGTGCGTCAGCAGCTCACGCGGGGCGCGCGCATCCGCGCCATCCTCGGCCAGCCGCAACACGCACCCTTGCGTTTGGCTGATGAGGTTGCGCTGGTCTTGGCGGTGCAGTCGGGCTTGCTTGACGGCATGGATCTGCCCTTGATTGAAGCATTTCGTCATGGTCTAGGAGCAGCGCTCGACAGCGGAGCGGCGGATGCGGTGCGCGCGACCCAGGAGCAGGGCACGCTGTCGGAGATCGCTCGGCAGTCCCTGCTCGAAACCCTGCGCCAGTATCGCCTGACCCTGGTGTCGCCGAATGCCGCGGTACGAGTGGAGCCCGCATGACCGAGCGTCTCGCTGAAATCGAAGCCCGCATCCAGGGCACGCAGCAACTCGGCGCCGTGGTCAACGCCATGCGCGGCATGGCGGCGGCGCGCGCCCAGCAGGCGCATGGCCAACTTGTCGCGGTCGAGAGTTATGCCGCGAGCATCGCCGGCGCCATCGGCAGTGTGCTGGAAGTCATCCCTGCGCGCGATGCGGGCCTGTCATCGGCCAGCGCCAGCCGGGCACTGGTGCTGTTCTGCGCCGAACAGGGGTTCGCGGGAGCATTCAGTGAGCGCGTGCTGGATGCCGCCAGCGCGCAAATGCAGGGCGTCGAACTGTTGCTGGTCGGCTCCCATGGGTTGACGGCCGCGACCGAGCGTGAGCTGCACCCGGACTGGACCGGTGCCATGCCGGCGCAGACCCAGGGTGTGCCCAAGCTGGCCGATCGCATCGTCGAGGCACTGTATGCGCGCATGACCACCGGCGCGATCGAGCGGCTCGATGCCGTGTTCAGCCGTTGGCAACTTGGCCTGCCGATCCAGGTCGAAAGCCGCCGTCTGCTGCCCCCCGATCTGTCGATTTTTCCGCGCCAGACGAAGACCGCACCGCCCTTGGTCAATCTTGCGCCGGCCGTGCTGTTGCAAGAACTCGTCGCGGCCTATCTGCATGCCCAGCTTTGCGATGCCGCGCTGCACGCCTTCGCTGCCGAGAATCAGGCACGCATGGAAACCATGGCGTCGGCGCATCAGCAGATCGACCGCCAGCTCTCAGCTCTGCAGGCCATCCAGCGGCAGGTGCGGCAGGAGGCGATCACCGCCGAGATCATCGAGTTGGCCGCCGGCGAGCTTGCAAGCCGTGAGGCCGAATCCGGTTCGTGAGTCGATCTCGGGCATGTTGGCGTGCCTCATGACGGGAGGCGATTGGGCAGCACGTGTCTCGGCTAGCATCGCCAGGATGAAACGCATCCCGATCAGCCCGCCCTCGCAAGACACCGCCCATGCTTGCGACACTTGCCTTCCGCTGGACATTTCCAGCCCATTGCGGCAGCGCCTGCGTTTGCTGGCGGCCTACCGGAGTTCGACAGTTCGCACCCGAAATCACCTGAAATCGGTCTTTGCGGTCTAGGCGCGACGCGCACTGACGTGCGATTGGGGCCGAAGTGCGTGTGGTGGCACGTTTGCATCCGCATGCTGCCTGACTTCCATGCGTTGGAGGAAGGCCGCATGGTGGCGGCGTGTTC
>NZ_JBTRXV010000100.1:0-12742 GCF_054608695.1 Thiomonas sp. | reverse complement strand
CGGAGCGCCCCGGCGATGCGATTCCAGGCGTTGATGGTGCTGACGGCGACTGTCAGGAACGTGATTTCGCTCTCGGAGAACTGCTCCTGCAGTTCGGCATAGACCGCATCGGAAACACCTGGCCCGGCCATGAGCGTCAGCGCTTCAGCCCACGCCAAGGCGGCATGCTCACGTGCGGAGAACACGCCCGTCTCGCGCCATGCAGCCACCAAGTCGAGCTTGACCGAGGGCACCCCGAGCCGGCGCGCCACGTTCAGGTGGTACTGGATACAGAACGCGCAGCCGTTGATCTGCGAGGCGCGCAGCTTGATCAGCTCGATCAGTGTTTTGTCGAGCCCCGAGTCGCCCACGACCTGGCCAAGGGCACCGAGTGCAGCGGCCGCCGCCGGCGCGATTCGATCAAAGGTGCCACGGTCGATGCGAGGGTTGTGGTTTGGGGACTTCATGATGGTCATTCCTGTCTGCCGCGGTTAGTATCAGTACTCGAACATCATATTCGAACACTGACACCATGAACAAGACCACGAGCAGGACCACGGTGCCAAACGTGGGCGAAGGCAAGCGGGGCGAGCAGGGCCACATCGGCTACCTGCTGCGGCAGGCGAATGCAGCCCATCGGCTTCGCATGGAGCGTGCTTTGAGGGACTTGGGGGTCACGCTGCCGCAGTTCTCGGTACTGACCATGCTCGCAGCCTATCCCGGCGCATCGGGTGCGGACTTGGCGCGTCTGTCGTTGCTGACGCCGCAGACCATGAGCGTGATCGTGGCGAACCTGGAGCGCAGCGGCGCGGTCTTGCGCCGCCCACATGCGGTGCATGGGCGCATTCAGCACATCGAGGTGACCAAGGCCGGGCTACAGCTGCTCGGCCGGTGCCGCGCCCGCGTCAAGGCGGCTGAAGAAAAACTGCTAGCCCATGTCCCTCCAACTGACGAACAAGTGATCAGGCGCTGGCTAGTGAAAGTGGCTGTGCACGAAGTTGGATGCCAACTCAGTGGCTCGTTACCGTAAAAAATCGGCCCGGAGCTTGGAGAACAAACATGGCGAGTTTTTGTGCGTACTTGCTCAATCCCCTGATCCGGTGGCAGGTGGGCCGCCGATTGGGTGGTGCGCTCGACGTGTCGCAGGTCCGCGCCGTGTTCGAAGGCGCACAGCTTCCTGGCCCCCGGGGCGTGCAATACATTGCCGCATCGGTGGGCACCGTGGACGGCGAGTGGGTGGAGGCGCATGCGGCGTCTGGGTTAGTACTCCTCTACCTTCATGGCGGCGGTTACGTCGCCGGAACTCCTCGCACACATCGCCCGATCACCGGAGGCTTCGCCCAGCGCGGCCTCAGGGTCTTCGTACCGGAATATCGCCGGCCTCCAGAACATCCCTTTCCGGCCGCGGTCGAGGACGGCGTGGCGGCATATCGGGGCCTACTAACGCAAGGGATCGCACCGGAGGCCCTCGCAATCGCCGGAGAGTCCGCTGGCGGCGGACTGGCGCTGGCGGTCCTTCTGGCGGCGCGAGCGGCGGGCCTCGCATTGCCGGCGTGCGCCGTCCTCTTCTCACCCTGGGTCGACCTCACGTGCACCGGGGAGACGTGGCAGACGAATGCGCAGCGCGATCCCATGCTTCGCCGTGTCAGTGCGCAACAACTCGCTCGTCTGTATCTCAAGGACGCTCCACCCGAGACTCCGCTCGCCTCTCCGCTCTACGCCGATTTGGCCGGCCTGCCGCCGATGCTGATCCACGTCGGCGAGCGCGAGGTTCTACGGGACGATGCCACACGGTTGGCCGAGCGCCTGCGGGTGGTGGGGGTGGCGGCTGGATTGAAGATCTGGCCAGTTGTGCCCCATGCGTGGCAGCTTTTTCCGGCATTTCTGCCCGAAGCCCGGCAGTCGCTGGAGCAAGCGGCGCGCTTTATCCGCGCGCATCGCCGCGCAGACCTATGAGCGTCAGCCACAATCATCACCTTGTTCAAAGAGATCATCTGGCCGTTCGGCGCCAGATCGGCAAAGCTCTGCTTCCAGAGCTCCCACTTCTACGCTAGCACTTGATCGAAATCGGTTTCGATCAACCGAAACGATCGGTTACGCGTTAGCGGCGGGTTCCGTTCACTTTGACGATCTACGCCCGCCTGATCGAAGGCGAGGACGGCACGCACACCCTGATCTGGACGCGCAGCAAGGGCGACTGACGCCGCCTCACGCGCCCCGCCCATCGCGGCGGGGCGCCCGCAGCACCGGGCGCACGCGCCTACGGCGCGCCGCGCTCTTGATTCAACACCGCCTCAAGTTCCTGCCGCACTTGCGCCAGGAGCTGATCGGTCTTGCGCTGGCCATCGCCGGCATACGCCAGCGTCAGCAGCGTGAGCGGGTGGATCTCCATCACCTCGCACAGGGCGGCGAGCTTGCTCAGGGTCGGGCTCTTCAAGCCACGCTCCAGCGTACTCATGTACGTGCGGCTCGACACGTCGGAGAACGCTTCCTGGCTCAGGCCTCGCGCTTTCCGGACTGCCTTGATGGCCGCCGCCAATGAGTTTTTCGCCGCCATCCCGGGATTCCCCTAAATCGCAGGATGACAACCGATTGCACTCTATAGAGCTACAATCTATAGTGTTCATTTGATGATGGGGCCGTCCGTCTCTGCGCTTTCGTGGCTCTGCTGACATCCGCTTTGACGGGAATCCTCCGTTCCGGAAATCCGTATCCGTGTCTTCCATGCCTTGTACCGTTCTGACTCTGCGCTTTCGTGCCTTTGCGGCTCCGATGACTTGCGCTTCGACGGCTTCGCACGGAAGCGGGGTTCCTGATCGCCGGCTTTGGGCGTCGTCGTCCAAGCGCATCCGTGGTTCGTCGGTTTTACGCCTGTTGCGGCCGCTTCCCGGGTTCACCCCACGGCAGACACCATCGCGAGTCTGGCGCACGCCGCTCGCCGTCAACCCCCGGCCCGCACCGGACCGTGTTGGGGTGTGACGGCCGCGCTTGCCGCGTGCGCCCTGTGTCGCCTCGCTCCGCCGTGGAGCGAACCCTTTCAAAGGAAGCGACCATGAAAACCCTCATCACCGACGAACAACGCGCCCAACTGCTCGCCAACGGCCGCGCGCACGCCGAAGGCCAGGAACTCGACCCGCTGCCGGTCGTCAAACTGTTCACCCCGGACGCGCATGCGACCTGGCTGCTCACCGAACTCGATCCCGAGGACGCGGACACCGCCTTTGGCCTGTGCGATCTTGGGCTCGGCATGCCGGAACTGGGCTGTGTGCGACTGTCCGAGCTGGAGAATGTGCGCGGCCCATTGAACCTGCCCATCGAGCGCGACCTGTATTTCATCGCGCAGCGCCGGTTGTCGGAATACGCGCAGCTCGCCCGCGCCAATGGGTCGATCATCGATTGACCCAACCACGATGGCCTGCAACTGGCGGGCCATCCACGTCCTGCCGCAACCGCTCGTATTGCGTCTTTATCGGTCCGGGCGCCGACCTCGCACGCACCAATCCGCACTGTGCCCATCCATGGTGCAGGCGAGACCGAAAGAGTGAGGGTATGCCGTCGATTTCCTGCCACCTTATCCGGTGTCGCGGGGACGACCACCTGATCCGCAGCCTGGCCGAACGTCTGCCCCGGGGCAATGTTTCAGCACCGATCCGTCTCGACCGCCCGGACGGACACCTTGCGCTTTTCGTGCCTGACCGCTGGCGGTCGAAGACCCGTGCGGCTCTGTCGGCCGGTCTCTCCCGTGGCGATCGCTTTCCGGCTGCCGACAGGAGGTTGCGCCATGACCGACCCGAGTGCCGTGCATTGGCATCCGGCCGCCGCTTACCTGTACGTCCTGCACCTGGACGGGCCGGCGCTGGCCTGGGAATACCTGCGGCGCAACCCGGACTACCGGCGCGACTGGCAGTACCGTCGCCGCCACCACGCACCGGCCGCGCGGCGCTGGGGGCTGCGCCTGCTGGAAGATCCCGCGCACGATGCGCGCGATGCGCAGCCCGACTGGATGCCCGATCCCGACCGCCTGGTGCAGGTCCGCCCGGACGGCGATGCATCTGGGGACGCGCGGCCGTTCCGGTTCTGGCGCTTGCCAGGCCGCAAGCAGCTGACCCACGACGGCGGGCGACTGGTCCTCACCAGCCAGCTCGCCGGCCGTGTCCTGCGCGTGGCGATCTCCCCCGCACTGGAAGACGGCATGGCCTACGCCTACGCCGTGCGCGCCGGCGGTCGGCTCTGCGAACGCTGGCGGGCCGTCGAGGCCGAGCTGGCCCTCCTTGAGGCCGCCCACATCGCATGCATCGCCGTCGCTACGGATCGGCCCGGCCGCACCTCGCTGCTGCACATGCGCGCGCTGCAAGCGCTCGACGGCACGCTGGCCGGCGCTTCGCAGCGCGACGTGGCCCAGGTGCTGTTCGGCCGTTCCGCGGTCGCGGAACACTGGTTCGACGACAGTGACCTGCGCGCCCAGGTGCGCCGCCTGATCCGGCGTGGCCGAACCTTCATGCGCGGCGACTACCGCCGCCTGCTGCAGATCGGCGCGAAAGGGCAGGGACGTTCCGGCTGAGGTGCAGGACGTCCCTGCGCGGGACGCTCACCTCTGCCGAGACTGTCTCCATCCGGCGGCGATTGCTTCGCCGGCGCTCTTGCCCGATGGAGGCCCACGCCATGAGACCCGCACCGTTGCGGCCGACTGCCGCGCCCGCTGCTGCGCCGCAGCCTGTTCAGTCCGTACCGGCGGCGCGCTACCTGACCAACGACGAGGCTGCCGCCTTCCTGCGGCTGTCGCCGCGCACGCTGGAGAAGCAGCGCGTGATCGGCGGCGGCCCGCGCTTTCGCAAGTTCGGCCGGCGCGTCATGTACGCCATCGTCGACCTCGAAGCCTGGGCCGATGCCCGCAGCTTCGAGGCCACCTGCGACCCCGAGTACGCCGCGCACCGCGCCGGCATCACCGCCCGTGGCCGCTGAGCGCATTGCCGATGCCCGCGCCGCCGCCCGGCCCGCGGTCCGGCGAGCGCGAACAGCTCGACCTGTTCCGCGCGCTGCCGGGCGACATGGCCCCGCGCGACGCACAGGACCTGATGGCGTATCCGTTCTTCTCGCTGGCCAAGAGCAGGCGCACGGTGCCGATCGACTTCCGTTCGGGCGGCGTCACGGTGCGCGTGGAGGGCACGGCCGAGCACGGCCTGGCGACCATCTGGGACGCCGACATCCTGATCTGGGCCGCCAGCCAGATCGTCGAGGCGCGCGACGCCGGCATCCGCACCTCGCGCCTGATGCAGGCCACGCCCTACGAGATCCTGCGCTTCGTCGGGCGCGGCACCTCGCTGCGCGACTACCAGCGCCTGAAGGCGGCGCTGGATCGCCTGCAATCCACCAGCATCGCCACCTCCATCCGCGAGACGACCGGACGGCGGCTGCATCGCTTCTCCTGGATCAACGAGTGGAAGGAGCGTGCCGACGGCGATGGCCAGCCGCTGGGCATCGAGCTGATCCTGCCGGACTGGTTCTACGCCGGCGTGCTGGACGCCGCGCTGGTGCTGACCATCGACCCGGCGTACTTCCGTCTGACCGGCGGCATCGAGCGCTGGCTGTACCGGCTGGTGCGCAAGCACGGCGGGCGCCAGGCGGGCGGCTGGCGGTTCGACTTCCGGCACCTGCATCGCAAGTCGGGCAGCCTGGCGCGCTTCTCGGACTTCGCCTGCGACCTGCGCGCGCTGGTCGCGCGGCAGTCGCTGCCGGGCTATGTCCTCGGCATCGAGCGCCTGTCGCCGTCGTCCGAACTGCTCACGTTCCGGCCGGTGCCGTGGACGGTACGGTCGTCTGGATTCTTGCCACGCGCGTCTGGTGGACAACTCGCGAACAAGCTGTGAATGCGCTCGTGCCATCAGGCGCAAGGGGGCACGTGCCATCGGGCGCACGCCTATCGTGCCATCAGGCGTACGGATCGGCCGCCAATCCAGTCATAGCAAGGGTTTCGGCGTCCCTTAACTGTTCTAACGTAAAAGTACTAACCCGTAGTAGCAGCGCCGCGCTTCGGTGGACAACCGCCGGCAACCGCCAACCAACCCTCGGAGCAAGGCCATGATCATCGCCTTGCTCAACCAGAAAGGCGGGGTCGGCAAGACGACGCTCGCCACCCACCTCGCTGGTGAGCTGGCGATGCAGGGGCAGTCGATCATCTTGCTCGATGCCGATCCGCAAGGCTCCGCGTTGGACTGGGCGCAGCGCCGCCAGCAGAATGGCTTGCGTCGTTTGTTCGGCGCCGTGGGTCTGGCGCGCGAAACGCTGCACCAGGAAGCGCCGGAACTCGCGCGCCGCGCCGATCACGTCATCATCGACGGACCGCCCCGGATCGCCGCCCTCGCGCGCTCCGCGCTGCTGGCGGCCGACCTGGCGCTGATCCCGGTGCAGCCCAGTCCCTACGACGTCTGGGCCAGCGCGGAGATGGTGGCGCTGATCCGCGAGGCCCAGGTGTTCCGGCCGGCGCTGCGCGCCGCCTTCGTCATCAACCGGCGCGTCGGCACCACGGTGATCGGACGCGAGGCGCGCCACGCGCTCGCCGATCAGCCGCTGCCCGCGCTGCTGTCGGAGGTTCGGCAACGCATCGTGTTCGCCGACAGCGCAGCGGCCGGTCAGCTCGCCTGCGAACTGGAGGCTGACAGCCTCGCCGCGCGCGAGATCACCGCGCTGACCCACGAGGTGCTGAGGTTGGCGCCATGAATGGCAAACGTGTCGTCATCGGTGCGCGCCCGCCGGCGAACCCCCAAGCCGAGGCCTGGGTTCGCCAGGGTGACGGTGCCGACCTCGGCAAGGGCGATCTCTACACCGCCCGCCTGACCCTCGACGTGACGCCCGCGCTGCGCGCACGCATCAAGGTCGCAGCCTTCACCCAGGGCATCACGGTGGCCGAGATGCTGCGCGCACTGCTGGAGCGCGCGTTTCCGGAGAACACGCCATGAACCTGTCGTCTTCCACGGCTGCGGCTTCGCTTCCACCTGCCGCATTGCCGTCCCTTCACGCACTGGCCGGACTGCCGAACGCCACGCTGCTGACGCGCGTGTCGCTGGCCTTCGTGGAGCAGCGCATCAATCTCTACCTGCGCTTCGGTCACCCAGCGCGAGAGCTTCGCCTGGACCGCTGGCGACGGTGCACGATCTTCCTTCCGGGTGCTCGCTTTGCGCGCATCCGCTGGGAAGCCAACGACTACGGCACGACACGCTGGCAGCTCATGGTGCTGCGCGCCTGCACGCCGCTGGATGGCATGCAGCGCATCGCCGGGATTCGTCCCGGTGCGCACATCCTGCTGCACGCCGAAGGTGAGCGCCAGGTGCAGGCCGTCCTGCCGCAGCTCGACGCCATCGAGGCGCTGGGCATCGACCCGGCCGATGTGTCGCCCGCGTACTGGCGCACGCTGGGCAACCGTCTGGCCGCACGCCTGCCGCTGCCGGTCTACACCGTCGAGCGGCATGCGGCCTGGCTGGCAGGGAAGGCGTTGCAATGAACGCGCGCTTCCGCTCCCGCACCGCGCTGGCGCTGCTGGTGGCCGCTGGTCTTGCGTCGCTGGCCTGGGCCTCGTTCGTGACGCCGATGCCGCGCGTCGTCTACAACGCGTCCGACAGCGTCCCGATCGGCTGGTATCGCATCGGACCGGCGCACGCGCTGCACGTCGGCAGCGTCGTGCTGGTCCGGCTGCCGGCAGCGCCTGCGGCACTCGCCGCGCGGCGCGGCTACCTGCCGGCGCACATCCCGCTGCTCAAGCGTATCGGGGCGATGGCGCCGCAATCCGTGTGCGTCCATGACGGCATCGTGCGCATCGACGGCGCGCCGGTCGCCGCCACCTTGCGGGTCGACGGGATGGGGCGGCGGCTGGCGGCGTGGCCGCAGTGCCGGCGCTTGGCGCGTGGCGAACTGTTCCTGCTCAGCACCGACAATCCGGCGTCGTTCGACAGCCGGTATTTCGGGCCGGTGCCTGCGTCCGCCGTGATCGGACAGGCGCAGCCGATACGGACGTGGCCGCGGCGATGAACCCAACCATCGACCGGCAGCGCTGCGTGCGGTGGGTGTGTTCGTGCGGGGGTGATGCGAACGCCATCGCATCGCGCCTGCACGGGCATCGGCATGTCGTCGCGCTGGCCGTTATCGCATCATCCCCCGTGCAGACGGCTTGCCCCGAGCGCACCCTGTCATCGACAGGCCAGGCGCTCGCCGGCCGGCAGGCTCCGCGTTGCGGAGCGCCGCCGGGCCGCCGAAGACCCGCGCCACGGCGAGGGGCAAAAGCGGAGGGCAAGATAAAAGGACGCGGCACTCCGGTGCGCGTAGAGCCTTGTCTGCACGGGGGTTGGCGCGGCACGCGCTTTGGGCTGTGGTGTGCCGCAGACGGCGTGGCGCTCGCGCCCGCGATGAAGGATTGGCGTGCTTCGCACGCTCGGCTTGGCTGGTGTTCGCCATGAGTCGCCATGACGAAGATCGTTTCCGCGCACGCCCAGGCGCACCGAAGAATCGCCAGCAGAAGTTCGTTTCCCAGGTTCTCAAGGAGGTCAGCAAGGCCGGCGGGAAGTCGGTCCACAAGTCGGGAGCGCGGCCCGGCGCGCGCCTTGGGCGTGGCCACGTGGTTGCTCGCTTCACGGGTCGTTCGCTGTCACCCCATGCGCGGCGCGTGACCATCAAGACCCGGCTGGTGAACCTCAAGCAGGCCGGGCCGCGTTCCACCACCACGCACCTGCGCTACATCGAGCGCGAAGGGGTTGGGCGCGAAGGCGAGCCGGGCGAAGCCTACGGGCCGACGACGGACAGCGCTGACCTAGCCGCGTTCGAGGCACGCGGTCGGGACGACCGCCACCAGTTCCGCTTCATCGTCTCGCCGGAGGATGCCGAACAGCTCGACGACCTGCGCCGCTACACCCGCCACCTGATGCGCCGAATTGAAGCCGATTTGGGGACCAACCTGGAGTGGGTGGCGGTCGACCACTGGAATACCGACAACCCGCATACCCACGTCGTGCTGCGCGGCAAGGACGATACCGGCAAAGACCTCATTATTTCCCGCGACTACATCGCCCACGGCATGCGCGAACGAGCCGCCGAACTGGCAACCGAATGGCTGGGGCCGCGCACCGAACTGGAGATCCAGCAGAGCCTGCGGCGGGAGGTCGAGCAGGAACGATGGACCAGCCTGGATCGCACGCTGCAATGCGAAGCCCAAGGCGGGCTGGTCCATATCAATCAGCCCGCCGATGACCCATGGCACAGACCGCAGCGCGTGTTATTGGTCGGACGTCTGCAACGCTTGCAGCGCATGGGGCTAGCGCACGAGTCATCGCCCGGCGTGTGGACCGTCCACGCCGAGGCCGAACAGGTCCTGCGGGCGATGGGCGAGCGCGGCGACATCGTGCGCACGATGCAGCGGGCCATGGGCGGCGCGCAGCGCGACCTTGCCGTATTCGAGCCGGGCGAGAACGCGCGCCCGGTGATCGGCCGCGTGGCTGCGAAGGGCATGGCCGACGAGCTGCACGACCGAGGCTATCTGGTGGTCGATGGCACCGATGGCAAGGCGTACTACATTGCGCTCAATGCCAAGACCGAACTAGAACAGTACCCCGTCGGCGCCGTGGTCGAAACGCGCGGATCAGCCGAGATCCGCGCTGCCGACAAGAACATCGCCGCATTGGCGGTCGATGGTGTGTACCGCACTGACCATCACCTGGCGATGGCCAAGGTTCAGATCACGCCTGGGCGCGATCCCAAGGAGGTGGTCGATGCCCACGTTCGCCGGCTGGAAGCGTTGCGCCGGGCCGGCATTGTCGAACGAGTAGCCGAGGGGGTCTGGCGAGTGCCAGCGGACCTGCTTGAACAAGGTCGGCAGTACGACATGCAGCGGCTGGGCAGTGTGGCGGTGGAACTGCGTTCGCACCTGCCCATTGAGCGGCAGACTCGCGTGATCGGCGCGACCTGGTTGGACCAGTAGTTGATCGGTGGCGGCGATGGTCTATCGAACATCGGCTTCGGCAATGAGGTGCGCCAAGCGCTAAGGCAGCGGTCGGATTTCCTCATCGAACAGGCGCTGGCCGCGCGGCGCGACCAGCGCGTAATCCTTGCTCGCAACCTGCTTGCGACCTTGCGCGGCCGTGAGATCGACGCGGCCGCCAAGGCTATCGCCAAGGAAACCGGCCTAGCGCACCGCACTGTGGCCGATGGCGAGCGCGTCAGCGGCATCTATCGACGCAGTGTGCAGCTCGCGAGCGGACGATTCGCGATGCTCGACGACGGCATGGGCTTCAGCCTGGTGCCGTGGAAGCCGGTGATCGAACAGCGACTGGGGCAGCCGATGGCAGCGGTGGTTCGAAGCAACGGTGCAACCTGGGAGTTCGGGCGGCAGCGCGGGCCGTCTGTTGTTTGACGTCCATGCGCTCTCGCGACCCGCCTGTTCGCCAACACCGAGCGACAAAGTTGGGAACACCACCCGAAAGGAGGCGAGTGGTCTTGTTCCCATATTCCCCGACCGACGCAGCCAGCATCGGGTTCACTGCTCATGACTCGGTGTAAGAAGGCGGCGACGACATGTCCGCCATGTGGCGGGCAACTGACGTTCGACGGCGTCGCCCCAACCGCTCGAAGCCAACCATCTGCAGCCATAGACGCGATTGAAATGCTCGCCCGAAAGTGGTCACACACGGTCTGTCGGTCTACTCAATTAGGGCGGAATGGGCAGCTTGACAGAGAAATTAGCGATCGCTAACATGAGTTCCATGAAACAAAACGCCCCATGCCGCACCTATCTCGATCCCGACGATGCACCTGGCAAGCGCGCGATCGTCGCAGCGGCGCTTGAGCTGTTCTCGAGCAAGGGCATCGAAGGCACTAGCGTACGCGCCATCGGCGCTGCCGCCGGCCTCACCAATCCCGCGTTGTTTCGGCATTTTTCCGGCAAGGAGGCGCTGGGATTACACCTATTCGAGCGCATCTTCCGCGGGTTCCGCGGCAGCTTGCCAGCGGTGAACGAGAGTCCGTTTTCCGATCAGCTACGCGCCACGCTGGCAGCCTATCTGCGCTTCTTCGACGAAGATCTTCAGGCAGCTTTGTTCTTCCAGGAGACGCTGCGTCGCTTTTGGCCGCAGTTGCCGGCCACGCTGCGGCGTCAGTCGCTGATTGCGCATTTTTGCGCGCTGCTGGATGTCGGCGTCGCCCAAAACGTGGTCGACGTGAACGAGGATCCAAAACTGCTGCTGGCGGCCGTGCTCGGTCTGCTGGGCCAGCTCGCACGTCAGCTGAATTTCAACGAAATCCCGAGTCCAGCGATCAGCCATCTCGAGGCCGTTCACCGTCTTGTTCTACGCAGCCTAAGTGCTCAGCCAGCCATGCCCCCATCTCTACGCCGCGCCACCCGATGACTATCCTCACACGATCAAATTGGATGCTCTACGGTGCTTACGGCAGCACCGGACGCTTGATTCTCGACGAAGCCCTGCGCCACGGCCATCGCCCGGTGCTGGCCGGACGTGACAGCGCGCAGCTAGCGGCGCTGGGACAGGCGACCGGCCTGAGCACTCTGCCGCTGCCACTCGATGACGGCGCGGCGCTGCGCGCGGCTCTGTCCCGCGTTAGCGGTGTACTACTTGCTGCTGGCCCATACCAGTTGACTGGGCAACCGATGCGCGCAGCCTGCCTCGACGCGGGCTGCTCGTATTTGGACGTCAACGGTGAGATTGAGGACTTCAGCGCAGCGCTGGCCTGCGACGCACAGGCGCGCACTGCGGGCATTGCCATCATTGCAGGCGTTGGCTACGGTGTTGTTTTCGCGGAATGCCTAGCAGCGCAGCTGGCACTGCGCCTGCCCGACGCGACTTGGCTACGCCTTTCGCTCGCCACACAAACCGGAGCACGCAGCCGCGGCGCGCAGCTGAGCACGGCCGCCACGATTGCCGCCGGCGGGCGCGAAATCTACCAGGGCTCCCTGCGCAAACGTGCGCTGGCCTTCTCCACCTGGCGCGCGCCGGGTGCCGATGCGCCCAGGATGAGATTCGCCGCCGCGCCGCTGGCCGAGCTGCTGGCCGTGCAGCGCTCCACCGGCATCCCCAATATTGTCGCGGGCATTCCGCTGTCGCGCGCCGCCGCAGCGCTGATGCGTATCGCCGGTCCCTTGCTCGGCAAGCTTCTGACGCGGCAAGCCGCGCGAGCATCGAACACGGCCGTGCCCAGCCCATCGGCCGCAGCAATCGCGGTGCTGCGCTCGCGCGTGTGGGCGGAGGCCGGCAATGCAACAGGCGAGCGCGTCGCCGCCATGCTAGAGACCGGCGAGGGCTATCACGCTGCCGCTGCCGCTGCGGTGCGCGCCCTGGAGTTGCAGCTGCAAGAGCCTCGCGTGGGCGCTCTCACACCAGTGCAGGCATTTGGCGGGAGTTTCGCCTTGCTCGTGCCCGGCACGAGCATTCAGGAGCTTTAACTATCATGGCAATCAACGAGACGCTACTCGTCCAGGTGCTCGGCCTTGTCACGCTCGGCTTCCTCGGCGGATTCTGGTTTCTCCCAGGTGGCGTATTGGCGCTGCGCCGCCGCGCTCTCGGCGAACTGCAGGTGGACGTGCGGCCGGGCTATAGCCCCGAGACTCTGTACCGCCTGTTGCAACTCTACGGCCGCGACGGAATCCGCTCGTTCCGGCACATGCTGATGGCCGACATGATCTTCCCCGCGGTGTACGGGGCCCTGTTGTTCCTGCTCGGCGACCTAGCCGCTGCGGCACACCCGGCAGCCGCCCGGGCGGCCCGCGTCG
>NZ_JBTRXV010000099.1:0-12746 GCF_054608695.1 Thiomonas sp. | reverse complement strand
TGCGCAAACGTGCGCTGGCCTTCTCCACCTGGCGCGCGCCGGGTGCCGATGCGCCCAGGATGAGATTCGCCGCCGCGCCGCTGGCCGAACTGCTGGCCGTGCAGCGCTCCACCGGCATCCCCAATATTGTCGCGGGCATCCCGCTATCGCGCGCCACCGCCGCGCTGATGCGTATCGCCGGTCCCTTGCTCGGCAAGCTGCTGACGCGCCAAGTCGCGCGAGCATCGAACACGGCCGTGGCCAGCCCATCGGCCGCGGCAATCGCGGTGCTGCGCTCGCGCGTGTGGGCGGAGGCCGGCAACGCAACAGGCGAGCGCGTCGCCGCCATGCTAGAGACCGGCGAGGGCTACCACGCTGCCGCTGCCGCTGCGGTGCGCGCCCTGGAGTTGCAGCTGCAAGAGCCTCGCGTGGGCGCTCTCACACCAGTGCAGGCATTTGGCGCGAGTTTCGCCTTGCTCGTGCCCGGCACGAGCATTCAGGAGCTTTAACTATCATGGCAATCAACGAGACGCTACTCGCCCAGGTGCTCGGCATTGTCACGCTCGGCTTCCTCGGCGGATTCTGGTTTCTCCCAGGCGGCGTATTGGCGCTGCGCCGCCGCGCGCTCGGCGAACTGCAGGTGGACGTGCGGCCGGGCTATAGCCCCGAGACTCTGTACCGCCTGCTGCAACTCTACGGCCGCGCCGGTGTCCGCTCGTTCCGGCACATGCTGATTGCCGACATGATCTTCCCCGCGGTGTACGGGGCCCTGTTGTTCTTGCTCGGCGACCTAGCCGCTGCGGCACACCCGGAAGCCGCCTGGGCGGCCAGCATCGTGTGTGCGATGGCCATCGCTGCCGCATGCTTCGACTACATCGAAAACATCTTTCTGCTCTATGTGCTGCGTCGCCTGCCGAGACGCCAGGCCTTCGCTGCGCGCGCAGCGGGCATTTGCACGACCTTGAAGATGCTTAGCATCGTCGCCGCACTGGGTGTACTCACTATAGTTTCGCTAAGTCCCGCTGGGCGCTGATCGTCCCCGACGCCGCCGGTACACAGCGAGCCTCAAAGAGTTTCAACTGGACTTTCTGAAAACAGCCGGTCGCGACCTTCCGCGGTCGGATGTTGTCGGTCGCCCCAAAAGGATGAGCGGCTGCTTTGCGATGGGTACACCAACAGACACCGTGACGCGATCGCTTGTCCTGCTGATGTCGGGTGGTAGTGCGAGCGATGGCTGTGCTGCGTTGTAGGCTGGACACCTTGACGTGGACGCCGGGGCCGCATGCGGCGGAGCGAGAGAGATTTTGGGGGCACTGTGACCCTCCAAGGGTGCGACTGTCACTGTTGCAATCGGACCATCTGCTCATTCTGGGTTTCATACACGCACAATCTCAGTAATCTTCGGGGATGTTGACTCGAAATTCTTCTGCCCCCAAGCGTATAAATCTTGCAAAATTGGCTTGAGCGTTGTGCCTAGCTCAGTCAGCGAGTACTCAACCTTAGGCGGTACTTCAGCGTACACCTTGCGTCGCACAATTCCATCCGCCTCGAGTTCACGCAGTTGCTGAGTTAGCATTTTCTGACTGATTGGTGGGATATTTTTTTTTGATCTCACCAAAACGCATGGTTCCGTCGCTCAGCATATGCAAGATGATTGGCTTCCATTTCCCGCCTATCACATTGATCGCCGATACCATTGGACAGCCTATCGGATTCTCTGTGTGCCATTGTTTTTTCATAATGGTTACTTTTTAGTGACTATGCCACTTAATTGTGCGTACTTGCTGAAATCCCTGTTGCCTCCTAAGATAGCAAAGCTGGCTGTTCAACGCAAGCTTAAAAATGGAGACATAAATTATGTCCTTGCCGCAAATCATTCGCATACCAATCCTGCCATTTGGCATGGTGAACTGCCATCTCATCACTGGGGAAAATGGCTGCATCCTGGTTGATGCGGGCCTCCCGGGTTCGGAATCAAAGATTGAACGAGTATTGAGAAGACACCAACTCTCATTCCAAGATATTAAATTGATTGTTGTAACTCACGCTCATGTGGATCACGCGGGGAGTGCTGCACGCTTGCGCGAATTGTCGGGTGCACCGATTGTCGGCCACGAGGGTGATGCTGAGTACTATAGCCAAAAGAAAATGATGACGTTTTGCTCCACTGGATGGTTTGGCCGGCTCTTTCTCCGCACAGGGTTGATTTTCCAACCCTACACTCCGTTTAGGCCAGATATTTTGCTCTCAAATGATGAAATTCTAAACCTGGAGCGTTTCGGATTTCCTGGCGTTGTAAGGCATTCTCCCGGACATACAGCTGGCTCGATCTCCGTACAACTTACTACCAGGGATGTAATGGTAGGTGACCTCATTGCGTCCGGAATATTGCTAGGCGGCATAGCAAGGACAAAAAATGCAATGCGTCCACCTTTCGAAGATGATCCTCAAACTGTGGCAATTGAGTTGCAGCGCTTGATTGATTCAGGTATGGAAAGATTTTACATGGGGCACGGTGGCCCCCTTAATGTCAATGAAGTAAAACGTCATGCGCAAAATCTTCGAGCCCTAACAAAGAACGAGATAGTTCAAAAATGTTGTTAGTAATCAGCTGGTTTGGTGCTCGCGTGGCACATGCCTGCATCAGTGGAGCATCGGAGACCTCGATAGACAATCAAACGCCCAGTTGAGCCATGCCCTGCAGCTACGGAGACTACCCGAGCGGCATCTGGATTCGGAGCCCTTACAGGAGTTTGCACCAATCGTATTTCGACGCGGAATGTCTGATTTTCGTCAGGGTTGTCACTTGGTTTGACAGCCCGCCAGCGACTCACGTAATCGGATCACGGTTCATGCAGGTGCGCCTCGCGCAAACCGTTTCACCGGCGTTTCCTGACACGGGTTTACAAAACGCTGCGCAGGCACGCCGTGCCGACCGACGTACGCCAGTTGAATCCTTCAAGCAAGAGCGCGAGTAAGCACCAGTGCGTTGGACGTTAGTTGCCATCGCATGCGGCTCGGCGAAAAGCCGTGCTTTTGGTTAGGAAAGAGGTGTGAACTTATGGAGTTGCGCCACCTGCGCTGTTTTGTCGCTGTCGCCGAAGAGCTGCATTTCGCGCGCGCAGCCGAACGGCTGCATATCGAGCAGTCGCCGCTGTCGCGTACGATCAAGGAGTTGGAATACGACCTCGGTGTGCAGTTGTTCGAGCGCACCACGCGCAGCACGCGGTTGACCTGGGCCGGACAAGTTTTCCTTGGGGACGTCCGGCGCGTCTTCGCCACCATCGAGCAGGCAAAGGCCGGGGCGAAAGCTGCCGCCACGGGTTATCACGGCACGCTGCGCATTGCGCTCTCCGACGGAATCGTCCGACCACGACTGACCATGTTGCTGGCGCAGTGCCGCGAAGAAGAGCTGGAGGTGGAAATCCGCCTCTTCGAAATGCCCCTCGCACAACAAGTGAAGGGACTTCGCAGCTATTTGTACGATGCGGGATTCGCGCAATCGGCCGAGGTGGGCGAAGGCATCATCGCCGAACCGATCTGGAGCGATCCACTGGTTCTGGCGATTCCTCCACGCCATCCTTTACTGGCGCACAAGCGCATCCCGCTGGAGGAAGCGTTGCGCTATCCCCTGGTGCTGTGCCATCTGGAGGCTTGCGAAGGATGCAGCCGTCAGATCGATCGGGTGTTGCGCACAATAGATGTGCAACCCATAGTGGCGGAGCGCGTGGCCAGCCATGACCTCATGTTGACCCTGGTCGCGGCGGGCTATGGGCTTGGCTTCACCAGTACGGCTCAGATCGAGATATGCCCTCACCCGGAAGTGATCGTCCGCCCGCTTGCAGGGCGTTCACCCATGCTCACGACGTACCTGCTGCGGCCCGACATCGAACCGTCCGCACAGTTGAGCCATTTCATCGACCGGCTCAATCCGGTCGAGACAACGGCTCGGGACGAACCCACGTGAAGTTCGGTGCGCTCATCCCACTACGCTGGAGGACGTGACATGAAGAGGGCATGCGTGCTGCTGATGATCCTGGTGCTGGCGGCTTGTGGGAAGGCCGCGCCGATGGACACGGTCGATTCGCTGGTCGCCCACCCAGATCGGCTCAAGGAAGTGCAGCGCCTGTGCCAGGAAGACCACGCGAAGATGGGCGATGCCACCTGCAACACAGCGAGTGAAGCGTTTCGCCGACGCTTCATGGGCGATGGCAAGGGTAAGTACACGCCGCAGCCTGCACCGCGGAACTGATCACCGCGACATCGAAATACCCTGCGGGGACTGGACAATCCCGGTCACCCGCGGGGTGCGTGCCTGGGCGTTGGCGTTATCCACGATTTTTTGGGGCGGATCACCCTACACGCCATAACACGCTGCCATTGACGTCAGCGCGCTGGATTTTGCCCTCGCTGGAAATCTTGTTTTCTTCGTCTCGATCCTTCCGATAACGGTCTTTGACCGCTCCTGATCCGGCACCGAAGCTCACGCCTGCGGCGCGTCATCGCCGCGCGATGTAGGGGCGATTCGGAGACCGACATGCAGGGAACCAGTGTGCTGTTCGGCCAGGTGCTGGCGGTGTTCGGCATCGTGATCGCGGGAACCTGGGGCGCCACCCAATGGACCGCGGCACAACTGGGCTACCAGCTGCGCCTCGGTTCGCCCTGGTTCGATTGCCTCGGCATTCCTGTCTATCACCCGTGGCAGCTGTTCGAGTGGTGGTACTGGTTCGACGCCTACGCACCGCGTCTCTTCCTGAAGGGCGGTGCCATGGCGGCCACGAGCGGCGTAACCGCCGCTTGCGTCGCCATTGGCATGTCGGTCTGGCGCGCGCGCCAATCCAAACTCGTCACGACCTACGGCTCGGCGCGCTGGGCCGCACCGGCTGAAATCCGTCAGGCCGGACTGGCGGGGCCGTCCGGCGTCTTCCTCGGCCGCAAGGACGGTGACTACCTGCGCCATGACGGTCCCGAGCATGTGATGGCCTTCGCGCCGACGCGTTCGGGCAAGGGCGTCGGCCTGGTGGTGCCGACGCTGCTTTCCTGGCCCGGCTCGGCCGTGATCCACGACATCAAGGGCGAGAACTGGCAGCTCACCGCCGGCTGGCGTTCGCGCTTCTCGCACTGCCTGCTGTTCAACCCCACCGATGCACGGTCTGCCGCGTACAACCCGCTGCTCGAAGTGCGGCGCGGCATGCACGAGGTGCGCGACGTGCAGAACATCGCCGACATCCTGGTCGATCCCGAGGGCGCGCTGGAGCGGCGCAATCACTGGGAGAAGACGTCGCATGCGCTGCTGGTCGGAGCCATTCTGCACGTGCTCTACGCCGGCGCGGACAAGACGCTGCGCGGCGTGGCCAACTTCCTGTCCGACCCGGCCAGTCCCTTCGAGCTGACGCTGCACCGGATGATGACCACGCGGCATCTCGGCGAGTCACCGCATCCCGTCGTCGCCTCGGCCGCGCGCGAGGTGCTGAACAAGAGCGACAACGAGCGCTCCGGCGTGCTGTCCACCGCGATGAGCTTCCTCGGTCTGTACCGCGATCCGACGGTGGCCGAAGTCACCTCGCGCTGTGACTGGCGCATCGCGGATCTGATTTCCGCAGAACACCCGGTGTCGCTGTACCTGGTGGTGCCGCCATCCGACATCAGCCGCACCAAGCCGATGATCCGGCTGATCCTCAACCAGATCGGCCGGCGCCTGACCGAATCGCTCGACGGTTCGGACGGCATTGCGCGCCGCCACACGCTGCTGTTGATGCTGGACGAGTTCCCGGCGCTGGGCCGGCTCGACTTCTTCGAGAGCGCCCTGGCCTTCATGGCCGGCTATGGCCTGCGCGCCTTCCTGATCGCCCAGTCGCTCAACCAGATCGACAAGGCCTACGGCCAGAACCATTCCATCCTCGACAACTGCCATGTGCGCATCGCATTCGCAACCAACGACGAGCGCACCGCCAAGCGCATCTCCGAAGCCCTGGGCACCGCCACCGAACTGCGCGCGCAGCGCAACTACGCCGGCCATCGGCTCGCGCCGTGGCTTGGCCATCTGATGGTGTCGCGGCAGGAAACCGCGCGGCCGCTGCTGACGCCGGGCGAGGTGATGCAGCTGCCACCCGACGAGGAGGTGGTGATGGTCTCCGGGCACGCGCCGATCCGGGCCAGGAAGATCCGCTACTACCGCGACGGCAATTTCAAGTGCCGCGTCCTGGCACCGCCGCTGCTGATGCCGGGCCGCTACGTGGACGTGCCGCCGGCACGCTCCGATGACTGGAGCGGTTTGGCGATTCCCGTTGTGCCGGGGGCTCCAGCGACGGGCGCAATGTCCGGCGAGGCCATCGACGACGCGGGACGCCAGTGGCAGCCGGAACTCGCCGACGTCGCGTCTGTCACGCCGCCCGAGCAGGTTCCCGACGACCTCGCGCTGCTCGATGACGACGAGCTGCCGCCGCCGCTGCCGGCGCAACTCGACCGGCGTCTGCAACGCACGGCGCGCTTCGCTTCCCTTGATCCTGACGACGGGATCGCATTGTGAGCCGCACGCGCCTGAACCTCTTCATCGAGCCGGAGCACGCGCGGCGACTGGACCAGCTTGCCGTGATGAAAGGCGTCTCCAAGTCGTCGATCGTCGCCGTGGCGCTGACCTCGTGGCTGTCGCCCGATGCAGGCGATCAGCGCGAGGCCGCGATCGCCAAGCGGCTGGACCGGCTGTCGCGGCAGTTCGAGAAGCTGGAGCGCGACCAGACCATCCTGATCGAGGCGCTGGCGCTCTATGTGCGCTACGTCCTCACCGTCAGCACGCCGGTGCCGGAAGCGCATCAGGTGGCGGCACGCGCGCAGGGCAGGGCGCGTTACGCGCAGTTCGTCGAGCAGTTGGGCCGCCACCTGATGCGCGGGCACAGCCTGGTCAAGGACGTCCACGAGGAAATACAGCCCGATTCCGACGCCTTCGTGGCGGGCGCGGATGCCGGGGACGCGGCGGGGGAGGCGGCGTCATGAGCGCCGTGCCGCACGCTGTCCGCTCACCGCTGGCCACGTCGCTGGACCGGCGCATTCGCATGCTGCGCACGGCGATGGGGCCGCAGATCGCGCAGGCGCTGGACGACCCGGATGTCATCGAGATCATGCTCAACCCGGACGGCTCGCTGTGGATCGACCGGCTGTCCAGCGGACGCGCGCCGATGGGCGTGCAGCTTTCGGCGGCGGATGGCGAACGCATTATCCGCCTGGTCGCCGCGCACGTGCGCACCGAGGTCCACGCGGGCAAGCCGCTGCTGACGGCCGAGCTGCCGGAGACCGGCGAGCGCTTCGAGGGCGCGCTGCCGCCGGTGGCGCCGGGTCCGGCCTTTGCGCTGCGCAAGCGCGCCGTCGGCGTCATCCGGCTCGACGACTACGTTACCGACGGCATCCTGACCGCGGCCCAGGCCGAGTTCCTGCGCTGCGCCGTGCGCGAGCGGCAGAACATCCTGATCGCGGGCGGCACCAGCACCGGCAAGACCACGCTGGCCAATGCGCTGCTCGATGAGGTCGCGGCCACCGGCGATCGCGTGATCATCCTCGAAGACACGGTGGAGCTGCAATGCGCCGCGCGCGACCACGTGCCGCTGCGCACGCGCGCCGGCGTGGTGACGATGGCTGAACTAGTGCGCTCGACGTTGCGGCTGCGCCCCGATCGCATCGTGGTGGGCGAAGTGCGCGGCGCCGAAGCCCTGGACCTGCTCAAGGCCTGGGGCACGGGACACCCCGGCGGCATCGCCACCGTCCATGCCGGCTCCGCCGAAGGCGCGCTGCTGCGTCTCGAACAACTGATCCTCGAAGTCGCGGTGACCCCGCCGCGCGCTCTGATCGCCGAGGCGGTGAACGTCATCGTCTACATCGCCGGCCGCGGCCGGGCGCGCCGCATCCAGGACATCGCCCGCGTCGTCGGCTTCGACGAGCGCGGCTACCGGCTCAGCACCGAGCGGCCGCCCCCGCCTCCTTCCTTGTCCACCATCGGAGCATCGTCATGACGCCAACCCGCTTTTCCGCAAACCCGTATCTGCGCATGGGGCTGTTGTTGGGCTTCGTCGTGCTGCTGGGCGCGGTTTTGCCCGCCGCGCACGCGGCCGGCTCGAACATGCCCTGGGAAGCACCGCTGCAGTCGATCCTGGAATCGATCCAGGGGCCGGTGGCCAAGATCATCGCGGTGATCATCATCATCGTCACCGGCCTGACGCTCGCCTTCGGCGACACCAGCGGCGGCTTCCGCCGGCTGATCCAGATCGTCTTCGGCCTGTCGATCGCCTTTGCCGCGTCGTCGTTCTTCCTGAGCTTCTTCAGCTTCTCCGGCGGAGCGCTCGTCGCATGAGCGCCGTGACCTCCGGCTTCGAGGTGCCGCTGCACCGCGCGCTGACCGAGCCGATCCTGCTCGGTGGCGCGCCGCGCACCGTGGCGATCGCCAACGGCACGCTGGCCGCGGCCGTGGGGCTGGGCCTGCAGCTCTGGCTTCCGGGCCTGGCGCTGTGGTTCATCGGCCATGCGCTGGCGGTGTGGGGCGCACGGCTCGATCCGCAGTTCATGCCAGTGTTCGCGCGGCACATCAAGCATCGCGCGCTGCTGGACGTGTAGGGGCGGGGCGATGATGTACCTCGCCGAATACCGCCAGCGCCCGGCGCTGCTCGCCGACTGGCTGCCCTGGGCCGGCTTGGTCGCGCCCGGCGTGGTGCTCAACAAGGACGGGTCGTTCCAGCGCACGGCGCGCTTTCGTGGACCGGACCTGGACAGTGCGACCGAGAGCGAGCTGGTCGCCACGTCGGCGCGGCTGAACAACGCGCTGCGCCGCCTGGGTTCCGGCTGGGCGCTGTTTGTCGAAGCCGAGCGGCGCGAAGCGGCGGACTATCCCCGGTCGGCGTTTCCGGAACCGCTGTCGTGGCTGGTGGACGAAGAACGGCGTGCCGCGTTCGAGGAAGCGGGCAGTCATTACGAAAGTGCGTACCACCTGACGCTGCTCTACCTGCCGCCGGAGGAAGCCAAGGCGCGGGCGGCGACGCTGCTGTACGAGAACACCCGCCGGCAAGGCGTGGACTGGCGGGCACGTCTGGAGACCTTCGTCTCCGAGACCGAACGGTTCTTCGGCCTGCTCGAAGGCGTGATGCCGGTGATCGACTGGCTCGATGACGGCGACACGCTGACCTATCTGCACGGCACCGTCTCGACGCGCCGGCATCCGGTGGCGGTGCCCGAGGTGCCGTTCCACCTGGATGCGCTGCTGGCGGACGAGCCGTTGACGGGTGGACTCGCGCCCATGCTGGGTACGCAGCACCTGCGCGTGGTGACGGTGCGCGGCTTTCCGACCTCGACCTGGCCGGGCCTGCTCGATGATCTCAACCGGCTGGGCTTCGCCTACCGCTGGAGCACGCGCTTCCTGTGCCTCGACAAGGCCGAGGCCGAGCGCGAACTGACGCGGCTGCGCCGGCAGTGGTTCGCCAAGCGCAAGAACGTCATCGCCTTGCTGCGCGAAACCATCTTCCAGCAGGAAAGCCCGCTGATCGACACCGACGCGGCCAACAAGGCGGCCGATGCCGACGCCGCGCTGCAGGAGCTGGGCAGAGACCAGGTCGCCTACGGCTACGTGACGGCGACCGTCACCGTGCTGGATGCCGACGCCACCACGGCGGACGAGAAGCTGCGCATGGTGGAGCGGACCATCCAGGGGCGCGGCTTCGTCACCCTCCCCGAGACCTTGAACGCGGTCGATGCCTGGCTGTCGTCGATTCCCGGCCATGCCTACGCCAACGTGCGCCAGCCCATCGTCTCGACGCTGAACCTCGCGCACCTGATGCCGGTGTCGGCGGTCTGGGCCGGACCGGAGCGCAACGCGAATCTGGATGGCCCGCCGCTGGTCGTCACGCGCACCGATGGCGCGACGCCGTTCCGGCTGGTGACGCACATCGGCGACGTGGGCCACACGCTGGTGGTCGGTCCGACCGGCATGGGCAAGTCGGTGCTGCTCGCCACACTCGCGCTGCAGTTCCGGCGCTATCCGGGCTCGCGCATCGTCACATTCGACATGGGCCGCTCGATGCGCGCGACGATCCTGGGCTTGGGTGGCGAGCACTACGACCTGGGCAGCGACGGCGAGATTGCCTTCCAGCCCCTAGCTCGCATCGATCAGGAGGGCTGCCGCGCCTGGGCGAGCGAATGGATCGAAGGTCGTCTGCTCCATGAAGGTGTCGCCGTGGGGCCGGCCGAGAAGGAGGTCGTCTGGTCGGCGCTGGGCAGTCTCGCCAGTGCCCCGCTTGATCAGCGCACGATGACCGGCCTGTCGGTGCTGCTGCAGTCGAACGCGCTGCGCCAGGCGTTGCAGCCCTATGTGCTCGGCGGCGCGCACGGCAAGCTGCTCGATGCCGATCACGACCGGCTCGGGTCCGCGTCGGTGCAGGGCTTCGAGATGGAAGAGCTGATGCACAGCAAGGCGGCGGTGCTCGCTGTGCTGGGCTATCTGTTCGCGCGCTTCGAGGAGCGCTTCGACGGCGCGCCGACGCTGCTCATCCTCGACGAGGCCTGGCTGTTCCTGGACGACCCGGTGTTCGCCTCGCGCATCCGGCAGTGGCTGAAGACGCTGCGCAAGAAGAATGTCTCGGTGATCTTCTCGACGCAGTCGCTGGCCGACATCCGCGATTCGTCGATCGCGCCCGCGATCATCGAGAGCTGCGCGAGCCGCATCTTCCTGCCGAACCCGCAAGCCACCGAGCCGCAGATCCGGACCATCTACGAGGGCTTCGGGCTGAACGCGCGGCAGATCGCCATCGTCGCGCAGGCGCAGCCCAAGCGCGACTACTACTACCAGTCGCGGCTGGGCAACCGCGTCTTCGATCTGGGGCTGGGCCCTGTCGCGCTGGCGTTTGCCGGCGCCGCCACGCCCGAGGACCAGCGCGCCATCGACGCGGTGGCGTCCGCCGTGCCACCCGACGGCTTTGCCGGTGCGTGGCTGCGTCATCGCGGCCTCGGCTGGGCCGCCGATCTCATCCCGTCCTTTCCGTCACTCGAGGAGACTGCCGCATGAAGAAGAGCCTGCTGGCCGCCGCGCTGGCGGCATCGATGGGCCTGGCCGCGGTCGCGCAGGCGCAATGGATCGTGTTCGATCCGACCAACTTCACGCAGAACCTGCTGACCGCGACGCGCGAGTTGCAGCAGATCGACAACCAGATCCGGCAGCTGCAGAACCAGGCGCAGATGCTGCTCAACCAGGGCCGCAACCTGAAGAGCCTGGACTTCAACACGCTCTCGCGGCTGCTGGCCATGCTGTCGAGCACCAACCAGTTGATCGCGCAGGCGCAGGGATTGACCTTCAACGTCGCGCAGTCGCAGGCGACGTTCGCGCGACTCTATCCGGATGCCTACGGCGCGAGCGTCAGCAGCGACCGGATGCTGCAGGACGCGCAGGAGCGCTGGCGGGACTCGGTGGCGGCCCTGCGGACCGCGACGCAGATGCAGTCGCAGTCCGCACAGAACCTGCTGTCCGACCAGGGCGTGCTGAGCGATCTTGTGGCGCAGAGCCAGGGCGCGGTCGGCCAGTTGCAGGCGACGCAGGCCACCAATCAGTTGCTGGCGCTGCTCGCGCGGCAGGCGATCCAGGCGCAGCAGCTCACCATCGCGCAGGACCGTGCGACGGCACTGGAGCAGGCGCGGCAGGCCGCGACGCAGGCACGCTCGCAGCAGGTCCGGTCGCGCTTCCTGGGCAACGGCCCGCGGTACACGCCGCGGTCCGTCGATTTCTACGGCCACTGACGCCATGGCCATGAAGCGCGCGCACGTCGGTGAAGCTCCGGGCTGGGTGGCGGACGAAGCCTGCCGTCGGCGCTTCTTCCTCGGACCCGGTGGCGCCGACGCGTACCAGGGGCTGTCCGCGTTGCCGCCCATCCCGCCGGGTTTCGACGGCCCCGATGACGACGAGGACCGGCCATGAACGACCTGTCGATCATCGACCAGTTCCTCAACGTCTTCTCCCGCTACATCGATTCGGGCTTTGGCCTGCTGCACGGCGAGGTGATGTACCTGAGCGCGACGCTGATCGCGATCGACATGACGCTGGCGGGGCTGTTCTGGGCGATGGGCGGCGAGGAGGTGCTGGCGAAGCTGATCCGCAAGACGCTCTACGTCGGCGCCTTCGCCTACATCATCGGCAACTTCAACGCGCTGGCCAGCATCGTCTTCCGCTCGTTCGCCGGCCTGGGCCTGCTGGCGTCCGGTTCGTCGATCACCGCGGCGCAGTTCCTGCAGCCGGGGCGCCTGGCGCAGGTCGGCGTCGAAGCGGGCCAGCCCCTGCTGCAGCAGATCGGCACCTTGACCGGATTCACGGCGGTGTTTTCCAACCTCGACGTGATCGTCGTGCTGTTCCTCGCATGGATCGTGGTGATCGTCAGTTTCTTCGTGCTGGCGGTGCAGCTCTTCGTCACGCTGATCGAGTTCAAGCTGACCACGCTCGCCGGCTTCGTGCTGGTGCCCTTCGCGCTGTGGAACAAGACCGCGTTCCTCGCCGAGAAGGTGCTGGGCAACGTGGTGTCCTCGGGCATCAAGGTGCTGGTGCTGGCGGTGATCGTCGGCATCGGCTCGACGATCTTCAGCCAGTTCCAGACGCCGGCCGGCGCCGACCCCTCGCTGAACCATGCGCTCGCCATCATGCTGGGCTCGCTCACGCTGCTGGGGCTTGGGATCTTCGGGCCCGGCATCGCGACGGGTCTCGTCTCCGGTGCGCCGCAGCTCGGCGCGGGTGCAGCGGCGGGCACCGCGTT
>NZ_JBTRXV010000098.1:0-12760 GCF_054608695.1 Thiomonas sp. | reverse complement strand
CGTGCATCACAAGGCGCGGCCCGATGTCGGTGAACTTCTCCCGTCCATCCAGGCCCCGGTAGATCACGCGTTGCCGACGATGATCGATCTCGGCCTGCAGCGCGGCCACGGTGAGCTTGCGCAAGGGGTCAAGCTCTTCCCCCTCGATCCGTGTTCGCGCCGATTCAATTTTGACCATCCCTGCCGATGCAATGTTGACCAGGGAAGGAAGGCCGTTTTCATGACGGCCGATTGTGGATAAGTGTAGGGTGTAGGGCCTTGGTCGATGGATGTTGTTGTGTTGTCGGTGACGGACTGATCGACGTTCATGTGTGGCATGGCGGCGTCCGATGGGGGATATCTGGGGGAAGCGCGACGTCGTGCAGCGTCACATGGCGTCGTGCGTGGGGGAATTGTGGGGGAATCGCTCCCTCAAAAAGCCCTAAAAAAGACCATTTAGATATTATGGTCAATATCTATAAGTTTTTGATTAAAAATGACTTATTAGGATTGTGCACCACACAATAAATGTGAGCAGCAAGGTTAGCAACACCGCCGCACTGCCCATGTCCTTGGCGGTCTTGCTCAGTTCGTGGCGCTCCAGCGAAACCCGGTCCACGGTGTATTCCACGGCCGTATTGAGCAACTCCACCACGGGAATCAACAGCACAGTTCCTGCCAGCAACGCACGTTCGATGCCGCCGTGGCCGAGCCAGAAAGCCAGTGGCAGCATGACGAGGGTGAGCATGCCTTCCTGGCGGAAGGCCGATTCGGTGCGCCATGCGGTGCGCAGGCCACTGGCCGAATTGTGCAAGGCATGCACGATGCGGGCCAGGCCCGTCCTGTTTTTGTAGGGATGGGGGGACAAGGTGCGTACGCTGGCTTGGCAGAAGTTGGACAGGAGCTGAAGCGGTGCCCAAGCCTAGCTGGCCTCTGCGGGGTGTCGGGGTGGCTGCTCGGCGGCTTCGCGCAGGTGCTGCAGGAACTGGCTGGTGGCGCGTTGCCAGGTGAACTGGCGGGCATGGGCCACGGCGTTTTGCCGCGGAATGCGCAAGGCGGCGAGGCAGGCGGTGCGCAGGTCTTCGTCCAGCACGCCGGCGGGAGCATCGCCGATCACGTCCACCGGGCCGGTGACGGGGTAGGCCGCCACCGGACAGCCGCAGGCCAGGGCCTCGATCAGCACCAGGCCGAAGGTGTCGGTGCGGCTGGGGAAGACGAACACGTCGGCGCCGGAATACACCTCGGCGAGACGGTCTTGCGTGAGCACGCCGAGAAAGCGCACGCCGGGATGTTCGCGCTGGATGCGGTGGAGTTCGGGGCCTTCGCCGACGACCCATTTGGTGCCGGGAAGGTCGAGATTGAGGAAGGCGTCGATGTTCTTCTCCACTGCGACCCGGCCGACGTAGAGGAAGATGGGCGGAACGCCGTCCAACCGTTGACCATGGCGTGGGAAGAACATGCGCCCGTCCACCCCGCGCGACCACAGCGCCAGACGGGTCAGGCCCCGCGCGGTGAGGTCGCTGCGCACCACCTGGGTCGGCACCAGGGTGATGCGTGCGGCGTTGTGAAACCAGCGCAGGTAGGCGTAGGTCCAGGCCAAGGGAATGCCGAAGCGGGCTTTGACATACTCGGGAAAGCGGGTGTGGTAGGCCGTGGTCAAGGGAATGTGAAGTTGCAGCGCGGCGCGCCTCGCGGCCAGGCCCAGCGGCCCTTCGGTGGCGATGTGCACCACGTCCGGGCTGAAGGCGGCGATGCGCTGCATCACCAATGTTTTGGGCCGCCAGCTCAAGCGGATTTCGGGGTAGCTCGGGCAGGGGAGCGTGCGGAACTGGCCCGGCTCGATGACTTCGATCACCTCGCCCTGGGCGCGCGAATGCTCGATGGTGGTCTTCAAGGTACGAACCACCCCATTGACCTGGGGACTCCAGGCGTCGCTCACGATCAGGATGCGCATGGAACGTGGCTCGCTTGGGTTTGGGTTGGGGCTTCGGTCTGCCCGGTGCTTGCGGTGCCCGGCGATAACTCGGCCAGGACGACAGGTGTCGAGGCGGAGGGCTTCCACATCAGCAATTGCAGGGTGCCGTCCTGCAGTTCGACCAGGGCGGTGAGGCTTTCGACCCAGTCGCCGCAGTTGGCGTAGATGCTGCCCTCGATCTTGCGCAATTCGGCGCGGTGGATGTGGCCGCACACCACCCCCTCGCATTGCCGCCGAGCGGCCTCTTCGGCCAGCAACTGCTCGAAGCTGGAGATATAGTTCACGGCGTTTTTGACCTTGCCCTTGAGGTATTGGGACAGCGACCAATATGAAAACCCCAGGCGGTGGCGCGCCTGGTTGAGCCAGCGGTTGAGCTTGAGGGTGAAGATGTAGAGCGCGTCGCCGAGATGGGCGAGCCACTTGGCGTGCATCACCACGCCATCGAACCAGTCGCCATGCACGATCCAGAGCCGCGCGCCGCCGGCGGTCACATGCACCGCGTCGGACAGCACCTCGATGCCGCCGAAGTGCAGGCCGTGAAAGTCGCGTGCGAACTCATCGTGATTGCCGGGGATGAACACCACGCGGCAGCCCTTGCGGGCCTTGCGCAGCATCTTCTGCGCCACGTCGTTGTGCGCCTGCGGCCAATACCAGCCCTTGCGCAACTGCCAGCCGTCGATGATGTCGCCCACCAGATAGATGGTGCCGGCATGGCAGTGGCGCAACAGGTCGAGCAGAGCTTCGGCCTTGCAGTCGCGCGTGCCGAGGTGAATGTCGGACAGCCAGAGCGTGCGGAACTGGTAAGTGGCCTGTGCGTCTTCGGTGCCGTCAGGCGCAGCGCCAACAGCCAAGGCCTGTGTGAAGCGGTGCGCGTCGGTGGGTGTCGGACTGAAGTGGCTGGGCTGCATGCCCGTATTGCAGCCAGGTCTTGTGACAGGCGGATGACAAGGGCGACATGTCATCCATCACGCGGGGCAAACACAGTCGCGAAACAGAAGTCTTGCGCGCATCGTGGTGGACGCGCGAAATATGAAAGCCCACTCAGCGCGGAATGTCGATCAGTCTCGTGCCGGCCCAGGCGTCATGCCAGAACTGGCGGTCAGCCCGCAAGTAGCTTGCCAGCGCCCACAAGACCATCCATCCGAACAGCATGCCCAGCCCGGCCACATGGTCCAGCCCGGTCAACCAAGCCAAGGCCAGTGGAGGCAACACCCACAGCCAGCCCAAAACGAAACGCAAGCCGGCACGGGCAAGACGCAGCGGACGGCCGTTCGCATCCACCACGCGCAAACGCCAGGCGCGCATCGCCACAGTCTGCCCGGGGCCGAGCCAGAAGCCGATGAAGTAAATCGCCAGTGTCAAGAAGACCACCGCCTGCAAGCCTTGCCTGTCCATCACGCCGCTGCGCTGGCCCACCGCCAGACCGTAGAGCAGTGCGGCAAGCCAGGCCACGCCGAACAGCACGATGGATTCATACAGCAGCGCAGCAAGCCGGCGATACAGCGAGGGCGCTTGCAAGGGCTTGGGTGGCATGCGGGAGGCTGTGCGTGTGTTCAGGTGGAGATCGGGTGGCGCCGGACTTGCATCGACTTCGGCGCTTGAACCGCACTCCAACCCGATGCGAGTCCCGATCCGTACTCAGGGCTTGGGGCTGGGCGGCGGTGGTTGAGGCGCCATGGGCTTGGATGCCGTCGTGGGGGCAGGCGTCGGCGGCGCCACTGAAACGGCCGCTGGCGTGCTGGCGGGACGGGGAGGATTGCCCACCGTTCGGCTCACGGTTTTGGTCTTCTTGAGGCGCTGCTCGGCTTCGTAGCGTCCGACATGGCCGGGCGTGTGCGGAGGGCGTTTGGCTTCCCGGGCCAATGCGCGTTTTTCAGCTTCGGGCAGCTTCTTGTAGCGCTCCCAGGCCTGTTTGCGGCTGTCCAGCGGCGCCTTGCCCGTGGCGAGGAAGTTTTCGCGGGCTTGCCGGCGCTGCTGGGGGCTCATGTGCACCCACTCGACCATGCGCTGGTGCAGCGTGGTGCGCTGCTCGGGGCTCATGGCCGAATAGCGCGCAGCAATATTCAGCCATTTGCGTTTGCGATCAGCATCGAAATGCGGCCACTCGGCCTGCAATGGCCCCAGAGCAGCCTGTTGCATGGGCGTGAGTTGTTGCCAGGTCGGCTGCCCGGTTGTGGCCGTGTTTGCCGCCTGTGCAGCAAGCCAGCAGCCACTCGCCAGCAGCAGTGCCAGGCCCAACAGGAGCAAGCGTCGGATGGCCATGAGGCGCCGGGCGAGTAATCCAGCCCATAGACGGCGGCGCATCAACAGCCCGCTCATCCGTCGTTCTGCCGCAGATAGCTGGTGAAGCCCGGATCAACGTAGGCCTGCGGCGGCAGGTTATCGAGCAGCAAAGCCGTATCGATATCGGCAATTTTGCGAACGAAACGCTCCTGCTGGTAGTGCTGCAGCGCATACAGGCCGAACAGCAAGGTGGGAATCGCCAGCAACAGGCCCAGCCGCAGGCGCCAGGATGAAGATTCTCCCGGCCCGCCCAGGGTTGCCGTGGCATTGTGGGCCGACACCATGACATGGGCATGCCGCGCTCGCTGCAGGCGGTGCTGATCAGCCACCATATGGCGTATGCCTTTGAGTCGTTCTGCGATGTCCGCAGGCAGTTGCTCGTTGCCTTCTGTCAGACGCGCCGCGACCTGATAGCCGAAACGCGCCTCCGCCGCCGTCAAACTCAGTTTTTTGTTATGTGTGTCCATGATCGAAACCTTGCGCTTTGAGTGCCTTGGCCAAGGTATGTGTGGCCCTGGAACAGTGCGTTTTGACGCTGCCCTCGGAACAACCCATGACCGCCGCCGTTTCAGCGACATCCAACCCCTCCCAATAACGCAGCAGGAAAGCTTCCCGTTGACGGTCCGGCAGTTTTTGAATTTCGCCGTCCAAAATGGCCAGAGTTTGGCTCCGCTCGAGCTGACGGTCGGCTCCCTCGAGTTGCTCTGAGCAGGCTTCAATCTCCAAAGTTTCCAGCAAGTCGAATTCTTCGCCGTCGCCAGCGCCTTGGAAATCGGACAGATTGCTCATCCAGGCCGAGCGCACCTTCTGCCGCCGGTGCCAGTCGAGTATGGCATTGGTCAGGATACGCTGGAACAGCATCGGCCATTCAGCGGGATCGTGGTCGCCATACTTGTCGGCCAGGCGGATCATCGAGTCCTGCACCACGTCCAGGGCGGCGTCAGGGTTCTGCGTGGCAAACTGCGCGCGCTTGAAGGCACGCTTGTCGACGCTGCGAAGAAACGCGGAAAGTTCTTGTTCTGTGGGCATGGCCCAGGGGGCGCTTGGCTGGCGGAGTCGGCGAAGCGCTGATTATGCAGGCCGCAGCCATGGAAAAGCCCGTATGGAAGCGGGCTTCAAACGTGGCTCCCCCGACGCGAACGATGCTGCCCACGGTGAAGCTGTGGCGTTTTTGCCTCAAGCTTGCGCTGCGGACCCAGCCGCCATGGCTCACCGTCCATGGATGCGTGTCAACGCATCCTGGGAATTTTGCAACTCCTTGATCTGGATCACCCGAATGCGGCCTAACCCTGAAGGGCAGGTCTGCAAACGCCACTACAAAATCAGAAAACAGCGCATGAGCCCTGTTGGGCGCCAGCAGGCGAGCAAGGGCACGTTTCCACCATGCCGTGTGAATCCATTGCATACAACCACGTTTCCTGAAAGGAGTACCCCATGAGCGCCGTGCTCGATCCTGCACATGCACCGGCCCACGCTGCCGATCATGACCATCCGCACGGCTGGCGGCGCTGGGTGTTCTCCACCAACCACAAGGACATCGGCACGATGTACCTGGTGTTCGCCCTCACGATGCTGTTCGTCGGGGGGGTGCTGGCGCTAGGCATGCGCGCCGAGCTGTTCGAGCCGGGGATCCAGTTTCTCAATCCTCAGGTTTATCTCGCGTTTTCCACCATGCACGGCATCATCATGATTTTTCTTGCCGTGATGCCAGCTCTCACCGGGCTGGCCAATTGGATGATCCCGCTGCAGATCGGGGCGCCCGACATGGCCTTCCCGCGCATGAACAACCTCAGTTTTTGGCTGCTCATCCCTGCCGCACTCCTCGGGGTGGTGGCCTTTTTCGTTCCTGGCGGCGCCCCTGATGTGGGCTGGACGCTGTATGCGCCCCTGACCATTCAGCAGGGAATGGGCATGGACCTGGTGATCTTTGCGGTCCACATTCTCGGCGCCTCGTCCATCATGGGGTCGATCAACATCATCGTCACCATCCTGAACATGCGCGCTCCCGGCATGAGCCTGATGAAGATGCCCATGTTCGCCTGGACCTGGCTGATCACCGCCTACCTGCTCATCGCCATCATGCCGGTGCTGGCCGGTGCGGTCACCATGACCCTGACCGACCGACATTTCGGCACCAGCTTCTTCAACGCCGCCGGGGGTGGAGACCCGGTGCTCTTCCAGCACCTGCTTTGGTTCTTTGGTCACCCCGAGGTCTATGTGCTGATCCTGCCGTGCTTCGGCATCATGAGCACGGTTGTGCCGACGTTCTCGCGCAAGCCCTTGTTCGGCTACGGCTCGATGGTGTATGCCACCGCGGCCATCGCCATCCTGTCCTTCATCGTCTGGGCGCACCACATGTTCACGGCCGGTATGCCCGTCACCGGCCAGTTGTTCTTCATGTACGCCACCATGCTCATCGCCGTGCCTACGGGCGTGAAGATCTTCAACTGGGTGGCCACGATGTGGCGCGGCTCATTGACCTTCGAGACGCCCATGCTCTGGGCCGTTGGCTTCATCGTCCTGTTCCTCATCGGCGGCTTCACCGGCCTGGTGCTGGCTCTGGCGCCGATCGACATCCAGGTGCACAACACCTATTACGTGGTCTCCCATTTCCACTACACGATGGCCATCAGCGTGCTGTTCGCGCTGTTCATGGCCTTCTACTATTGGTCGCCGAAGTGGACGGGCACGATGTACAACGAGCGTGCCGGGAAGATCCATTTCTGGTTTTCGCTCATTGGCGCGAACCTGACCTTCTTCCCGCAGTTCTTCCTCGGCCTCGGAGGCATGGTGCGCCGCTACGCCGACTATCCGGTGCAGTTCACCGACTTCAACCAGTTGTCTTCGATCGGCTCGCTGATTTTTGGACTGGCGCAGGTCTATTTCCTGTTTGCCGTGGTGCTTCCTGTCGTGCGCGGGCATGGTGCCAAGGCTCCGCAGCGTCCCTGGGAAGGGGCGCACGGCTTGGAATGGGAGGTTCCATCACCCGCGCCGTTCCACACCCACGCCACCCCACCCAAGCTGGATCAGACGGCAACACGTGTGTTGCCCAGCGGCTGATCCGTTGATGCGCTGGCAAGCGACTGCGACTGTTCTGAGTTAGGTTTCGTTGATGACATTGGCCGAGAAACGCCGACATGCTGCGTTGCGGTGCTCGCCAGGCATCCAACCTGGCTGCGCGCCACGCCTTGCCTGCCAGCGTTTTCGGCGAATCTCCTTGATGTGCCGACTTGTTCGACGAACCCCCAACTCAGGACACTAGAGTTTCCGTGAACACGCAGTGCGATGGTTTTCCCATGAGCACCCAACGCGTCGATCCTCGTTTGTCTGCCGAGGCCGTTCCATGCCAGCTTTGTCCGAGTCGCAGCCGGTGTGGTTTGCTCGGCTTGTTCGGGGATGCGCGCGGCAAGGCGCAAACAAGAATCCAGGTGGAGACGTTCCGTGCCGGTGCGCCCATCCTGATTCAGCCGAGTCATCTGTATGCGGTCAGGTCGGGCGCGGTCAAATCCGTCTGGAACGATGCCGTGCACCAAAGTTCGATCATCGATTTATGTTTCCCCGGGCAATTGTTTGCGCTTGAATCGCTGATTGAATTTGAGCCCCTGCACAGGGAGTTCAAGGCATCCATGTCGATGACATCCGTGTGCAGCGTGGCTTGCAATATCAAGGGCAAGAGTCGGGCTTCAAAAGAGCTTTGCGGTCGAGTCAGCGCGGCGCTGGCGACACGGCTCCTGCCAACCTACCAATTGACGCACGTCATTCAATCCGGCTCGCAAGTCCGCGTGGCCTACTACATGATGAAAGTCATGCATGCCGATGCGACGTGCAACAGCCCCGGCCATCGGATTCTTCCCAATATTCCGCGAGCTGACATCGCCGACTATTTGCGCTTGCGCGTGGAGACGGTCAGCAGGGTTTTCTCCACATTCAGAAAACAGGGATGGATCCGCGGCCAGGTTCACCGCATCGATGTGGTCGATCCTGAGGCCATCAAGGCAGTGGCGGGCCAACTTGGGGAGGCGGGGCCTTGATGGGTTGTCGACTGACACGCCGGGCATGCCGTTGCCATTCCATTGCATCGACGTCTGGAACGCTGCGCTCGTCAAAATGGGCGTGTGACCCCGAGGTGTTTTGCGGTGTGCGTTGTCTTTCCCTCGCTCCATGGCTCCTGGGGAGCGAGCTCGGAGGCAATTCTGGCGCAAACCAGATCGCACAACTGAAGGACTTCCTCGCTTTGCACGCGGTAAACCATCTGATTGCCGATGCGACGTTTTGCCACGATCCCTGCCAGATACAGCATTTTGAGATGCTGCGAGACATTGGGTTGTGTGGACTCAACCGCCTCGACGATGGCATTCACGCTTTTGCCTTGTGCGCAGATGGCGCCCAAAATGCGTAACCGAATGGGCGTCGCCAGGGCGCTGAACAGTTCAGCCGCCAGGACGAACACACGCTCGCTGAGGTCATCGTCAACGGCAATTCGAGTGGGCAGAAGCGGTGTGGGAATCAGTTGCGCTGACATGGATGGCGTTTCCAGGCAAGGTGTGAAGGTGGTGCGGCACGAGGCCGCCGGGACTTGAGTCCATGCGTGATGGTGCGTTTGCTTGGCGCTCCGCACAACAGCCGTCGGCTGGGTCATGCGTCGGACCCCATCAAGCCGCTGCGCTCGCAATGGGGGCGAGACATCAATGCCCCGACGGGGAGGACAGCAGGGCCGCGAGGCCGGCGCGATCGCTGATCTGAACCCGGTGCCGTCTCGTCATCTGGATCAGCCCGGCACGCTCAAGCCGCGCGAAGAGTCGGCTGACGGTCTCCGAATACAAGCCCAGATAGCTGCCTATGTCCTTGCGGGTCATCCGCAGCGCAAATTCGCGAGACGAAAGTCCGAGCGCCTGGTAGCGCTCCGACAAGTCCAATAAAAAATGCGCCAAACGCTCTGCACCCTGCATGCTGCCAAGAACGAGAAGGTTTTGCTGCGCACGCATCATGCTCTGGGCAATCAGCGATTGGATCCGTCGTCGCAGGATGGAGTGGTCCCGTGCTGCTGACTCCAGGGCTCGCGCATCGATTTCGCAGGCTTCGCTGGCCTCCATGGCCACGGCATCGCAAAGGTAGAGCTGAGCGGCGAAGCCATCGAGGCCCATCATGTCCCCAGAGACGTGAAATCCGAGAACCTGTTGCCTTCCGTCAGCACATCGCAGCACCGACTTGAACGACCCGGCACGGATTGCATAGACGCGATCCAAGGTCCGACCGGTTGCAAAAAGTCGCTGGCCCTTGCTGAGTCGAATGGCGGCTCCTGGCACACCGCGACGATCCATCGATCCGTCACGCAACAAGGCAGCCTGCAGGCAGGATCGGCTTTGAAAGCATTGATCACAGGAATCGATATGGTTCACACGATGGATCGTGGCGTCAGGAACGGACCTCAACTCGCTGACGACGCCGATGCTGGCACTCAGGCTTTTCACTTCCGTGTCGCGCATGCCGCGCCCTTGGAGTTCTTGACGGGCAGGTGTTCGCGTGTTCATTGCACATCCTGGCAATGCATCTGTAGGGTTTGGGCCGGGGCGCTGAACAGGATCGAGCCCAATAACGACAGCACGGTGACGGCGAGAGATCGCGGCTTGCAGCGCCAACGGCTGGGCCCGCAACGAGCTGGTGTATGCGTGCAAACGTGCGCGGACATCCGCATGATGAAGTCCTCTTCAAGGCGTGTGCGAAAGGCACTGGGGGTATTCTCCAAGCCCCATTTCCGAGCAAATTTGACACGCATCAAACAAAGGCAGGTCTCATGGTGCGTAGCAACACCAAAGATTTGTCGAAATGTTGCCAGCGATCGGGCTATCAGGCCGCATCTGCTGCGACGGCAGCCCCACAGGCTGGTCTCGGCCACTGTCCTGTCGTGCGGTCGTTGCAACTGCACTGGCGTCGCGGACGCCAGGCCGCAGATCCAGCTGAGTCGGTCATCGTCTACACCGGCAGAGCCGCAATCATGAGGTTTTCGGTGACGACCGAGCCGCATCCTTGGGTTTCGAAGAGTTCCACGCGAACCAGTTGGGGCAAACTCACCTTGGTCGTTCTGTAAATCCACTCGGCGATGCTCGCCGTATCGGCATCGCGTAATTCGGCAATCTCATGCAGAGGCTGATGATCAAGGCGCCTGAACACGGGCTCGAAGATCGTCTTCACGTCGCCGAAATCGACGGTCCAACCCATCACGGTGTCGATGGGTGCACACAGGTGTAGCCGCAACCTGAAGGTGTGGCCATGGATTGCGCTCTCGCGGCTCCCGGCAGGTGCGCGTTGAAGTTGCACCGCACTATCGAGTGTGAAGTCCTTCCAAATGCCGTAGTCACGGCCGTCAAAGTTGGCGCCGCTCGAGGCTGTCTCGAACACGTCGATCCTGGACAGTTCAGGCAACGTCGGCTTGAGACGCGCCCACAGCCACGATGAGATGAGCTCGCTGGTGGGGTTGCTCAAACCATCCATGTCATTGAGGCATGTGTGGTTCAGGGTGTTGTGCAAAGGCTCCCAAACCTCGTCGAGCTGGTCATAGTCGATGCCGAGAGGCCGTGATCCCGGGGTTTGGTTCGCGTGCACGATGGCCTGGAAACCATGGCCGTGCATGCGGCCACATTTGTGCCCCATCGGTACGTTCGGCAATCGGTGGGCGGCTTGAAAGTGGTACCGCCGCCATACCTGCGCCATCCCGTCGCGGTCGAGGTCTACGCCCTGGTTTGCCGTGCTTTGGACCGCGAGGCGATGGATGCCCGGCAAGGCCAGGCGCTTGCGAACCCAGCGGGCAATATTCTCATCGGTGGGCTGGTCGATGACCTGGTTCAGGAGTGCGTAGTTCAGCGGTTCGAGAACCTGCTGCATGTGCCCCTGCAGGGCAGGCACCTCGCCCCCGGGGAAAGGCGCCCAACCGTCTGGCAGTTCCGCGAACACCGAAGCCCGAAAGCCATGGCCATGCAGATTGCGACGACGGTCACCGTCAGGGAGCAGAGCCATGTGACGGGCGGACTCGAAGCCGCCTGTCGCGACGGTCAAGAGGAGGGGGATCATGCATGCTCCGGATTGCTGTGAGCGCCGTCTTCATCGATCTGCATGAGGCGCATGTCTCGATGACCAGGGTGCCGTTCAAGCCGAGACGCAGCCACCCATGGCCAGGCAATTACCAAGGGGAGTGCTGTAAAACGCCGCGATCGATCTGATGGATATCCGTTTTCCCACAAAATGCCATGGTTATGTCCAATTCATTCCGAATGATATTGAGGCAGTGCTCGACGCCAGCTTGGCCCTGAGCGCCCAGGCCGTACAGAAAGGCTCGACCGATCAAGGTACCCTTTGCGCCCAGCGCGACGGCCTTGAGCACGTCCTGGCCCGAGCGGATCCCGCCATCGATCCAAACCTCGATGCGCGAACCGACGGCATCGACGATGGCCGGCAGCGCCGAGATCGAGCTCGGCGCGCCATCAAGCTGGCGTCCGCCGTGGTTGGAGACAATGAGGGCATCAGCGCCCGAGTCTGCGGCACGCTGCGCATCCTCGGCGTCCATGACGCCCTTGAGAATCAGCTTGCCACCCCAGCACTTCTTGATCCACGCCACGTCTTCCCATGTCAGGCGTGGGTCAAATTGCTGGCTGGTCCAGGCCGACAGCGACCCCATGTTCTCGACCCCCTTGACGTGCCCGACGATGTTGCCGAAGCCATGCCTGCGGGTTCCCAGCATACCCAAGCCCCATCTTGGTTTTGTCGCGAGATTGAGCAGATTGGCCAGGGTCGGTTTCGGTGGTGCCGACAGGCCATTCTTCAAATCCTTGTGGCGTTGCCCCAGGATCTGCAAATCCAAGGTGAGCATCAAGGCCGAGCAACGGGCAGCCTTGGCGCGGTCGATCAAACGCTCGATGAAGTCGCGGTCGCGCATCACGTAGAGCTGGAACCAGAATGGCGCCTTGGTATGTGCCGCGACGTCCTCGATGGAGCAGATGCTCATGGTCGAGAGGGTGAAGGGCACGCCACATTGCTCCGCCGCGCGCGCAGCCAGAATCTCGCCGTCGGCATGTTGCATCCCGGTCAGGCCCGTTGGCGCGAGCGCCACCGGCATGGCGACATCCTGCCCGATCATCCGCGATCGCAGCGAGCGCTGATCGACATCGACGGCCACTCGCTGCCGGAGCTTGATGCGCTGGAAATCATCTTGATTGGAACGATAGGTCGTCTCGGTCCAGGAGCCTGAATCGGCATAGTCGTAAAACATCCGCGGCACCCTTCGCTTGGCGAGAACGCGCAGATCTTCAATGCAGGTCATGGTTGCCATGATGTCACCTTGTGTGGACTGCAGAGGGGCCCCCAGGGGGAGCCCCTGAGGGTCAGGGATGGACGATCTTGATCGCCGGGATCATCCAGGATAGCCAGTGTTGTTGGGCGAAGACGAGCAAGCCCAGCAGCAGGGTGAGCAGCACACTGTGCCCGAAGGTGCGGGCGAACACCACGCCCTCGTGGCCCTTCAGGTCCGTC
>NZ_JBTRXV010000097.1:0-13220 GCF_054608695.1 Thiomonas sp. | reverse complement strand
CAGGGATCGAGCTTTGGATTGGCATCGGTGATCTCGTCGTAGCCCAGGCTGAAATTGCGTGCGATGTCGGGGAGGGTGTCGCCCGCCTTCACCTCCATGATCGCCATTTGGCCGACGACGCTCTCGCTCCCATGCAGGGCAAAGTGGTCGCGGGCGAGACTTTCCGGAGGGACACCCGCCTGGGGCGGGGGAGCACTCGGCGTAGTGCGCAGCATGGCGCAGGCGCCAAGCGATGCACCGGCCAGGACGATGGCGGCAATGCGTAACAGGCGGGCGAACGCCGTTCTGCGGATGAGGGTGAGCAGCATCGGGCTAATCCTGGTGCCCGTTGGGCACAGGTATGGGTAGTGTTCCAAGTGTAACGGGCAGCGGGCGGAAGACTCAAGATGGCTCCTGAATACCCCGGTGGATGCGAGCAGCCGGGATCTGGAGTGGTGACTAGGGAACTCGTCTTCATGGATATGGATCAATATTCAGCCAACACAACGCTGGACGGCGGTGCCCTCCCGGATGGGTGGGATAAGCGGTAAGATATTGATGATTGCTTCATGAGAAACTTACAAATAATATTTTTTCTTACACTTCCGCGAGGAATTTTCACTAATGAACATTGCAAGACTGAGTAGCAAAGGGCAATTGGTGCTCCCGCAGGGCATCCGCAAGAGCTTGGACTTGCGAACTGGGGATGAGCTGGCGATCATCCTTGAAGATGGTGGTGTTCGTCTCTTGCCCCTCCCCAAGAGAAAGCTGTCCGAAGTGCTGGATAGGCTACCTGGTCATCGGCCACGCCTGGCGGAAGGCCAAGACCTTCTGCAAGCTGAAGCCGAGATCGCCCGGGAGATGTGGAAAAAGCATGCTGGTTGATGCCAACGTCCTGCTACGCCTGATCACCAAGTACCCCAAGGATTTATATGAAGGGGCCCGGTCTTATCTGCAGCGCTGCGAGGCGGAAGGCCGCAAGCTCTCCGTTCATCCGATGCATGTGGCCGAGGTCGCCTTTGTCCTGGAAGGTAAAATTTATGGGCTCACCCCGAAAGAGGCGGCACAGGAGATATTGCACCTGTTATCCCTGGAAGTGCTGGATGTATTGGATGGAGCCGCCCTGCTGGAAACGCTACGGCGCTACCCGGACAGCAACCTGGATTTCCCGGAAGTCTTTCTGGCGGAGCTTGCCCGCACCCTGGACACAGGGATTGTGAGCTTTGATCGTAACATCCGGCGGATGGGTATCCCCATGGTCGTTCCTGCCGTGGAATGACCAGCACCATTGACCCGTCCCGCCGTAGCACGGACAATGCCAGCCCATGCAGACCAGCGCCATCACCCCGTCCAGCGCCAGCGCCACCGCCACCGGCTTTGCCCGTTACTGGCAATACCGTGACTTGGTGCGCAACTTGGTCGCCAAAGACCTCAAGGTGCGCTATCAGGGCGCGGCGCTGGGCTTTCTCTGGTCCCTGGGCAACCCCCTCGCGCTCATCCTGCTCTATGACTTCGTCTTTACCCATGTCTTCCGCAGCGACCTGCCCAACTACATCCTGTACCTAGTCATCGGCGTCCTGCATTACAACCTCTTTTCCCAAGCCATTTCCCAGAGCTGCGAAAGCCTCACCGGCGCCGCTGGCCTGCTGCAAAAGATCTACTTCCCGCGCATCCTCATACCCACCGCCAATCTCATCTTCACCCTCGCCCTCTGGGTGGTCGCCATCCTCATCCTCATCGTGCTCTATCCCTTCCTGGGCGGCGTCTATCACTGGGGCCTGCTGCTCTATCCCCTGGCCCTGGCGCTCTATATCGCCTTCATCTGGGGGCTGGTGCTCACCCTCTCGGTGCTCAACGTCGAGTTCCGCGACCTCAAGCACCTCGTCGAGATCGCCGTCATGTTCCTCTTCTGGCTCACCCCCATCGGCTACGATCTCAACACCCTGGGCACCAATTCGCGCATGATCGTCGAGATCAATCCCCTCACCGAATTCATGCAGATCTTCCATAGCCTGCTCTACCAGGGTACCCTGCCCAGTCTCGGCAGCGTAGCCATAGCCAGCGCCTGGACCGCCGCCGCCCTGCTCCTCGGCACCTTCCTTTTCCGCCGCAAGGCCCGCAGTCTGGTGGAAGATCTGTAATCGTTGCTACACCGCGAGCACCACATCGCTGTATTGGGCGAGCAGTTTGTCGGCGGTCAGCAGTCTGAGAGGCCCGGTAACGGCTTGCGCCACCAGAATGCGGTCAAAAGGGCCCTGGTGATGGGCTTGGACCAAGAAGGGGGAGACCGGCGGCGGCAGCAGCGTCCGCGTTGCCGACTTCCGTTTTTTCGAGCTATTGCATGGCGGTGCTGGTAGGCGTATAAACACATAAACACCAATATGTGGAGAAAGCTATGGATACGATTCGCTGGAATGTCGCCGTTTCTGCCAGTACCGATCAATCCCTTCGCATGTTTCTGACCAGTCGGGGCGGCGGAAGGAAAGGCGACTTGTCGCGCTTCATTGAAGAGGCGGTACGGGCGCACATCCTGGAACTGACGGCCGAGCAGGCCAAGGCCGCCAATGCCAGCGTGAGCGAAACGGATTTGACCTCTATGGTTGATGAAGCCATCCAGTGGGCGCGCAAGCGCTGATGCGGGTCGTTCTCGACACCAACGTCCTCTTCAGCGCGCTGATCTCGCCCCATGGAGCCCCCGATGCCATCTATCGGCCTGGCGTTCGGCGCGCTTCGAACTGGTGACATCGCAGATGCAGCTCGATGAGATTCGCCGGGCCAGCCGCTATCCCAAGTTTCAGACCGTTCTGCAACCAGCCCAAGTAGGTACCATGGTCAATAACCTGCAGCGCGCCGTAATACTGGAACATCTGACTAACGAGGTGGAAGCCGATGATCCTGACGACGCGTTTTTGCTGGCTATGGCCCTGGCCGGCGATGCGGACTACCTCGTTACCGGTGATCGCCGCGCAGGGTTGCTGCAACGGGGGCACATCCAGCGCACTCGGATTGTCACGCCTGCCGTGTTTTGCGCCGAAATGCTGAGATGAGTGCTCGCAGTCTCTCCGATGCGGGCTGTTCCGGCCACGGTGTACTGTACTCATCCCCAATGCTAAAATGAATTTTATAAGCTAGGGGGAGATACGGCATGGCCCTTGCCCAAGGAGACCTCGAGGAAATCGGGCGTTACGTCCGTGAGCACATCCCGGAATGGATGGGCGAGGAAGGCCGCGTGTCCTTGATCCGCGAGTTCGATCTGCGCGAGCGCATCGTTCGCGTGGAGGAAGAACTCAAACATCAGCGTGAACCCATGGAGCAGGGCTTTGCGCTGATGGAAAAACGCTTCGAGCAGGTAGAAAAGCATTTCGAACCGATGGATAAGCGCTTCGAGCAAACAGACAAACATTTCGAAAGCATGGATCGTCGCTTTGAAACCCTCAACCAGCGCATGGACCACTTCATGGTCTGGAGCTTTGGCCTGACCATCAGCGCCACGGGCATCCTCCTTGCTGCGATAAAATATCTCCACTGATGCCCCCCGCCGTCCTCGTCGAGCATGTCCGCAAGGAATTCATCCTCCGCCACAATCGCGCCATGGGCCTCAAGACCCGCTTCCTCGCCCTCTTTCATAAGAGCAAGCGCGAGCGCCGCGAGCACTTCCTGGCCCTGGATGACGTCAATCTGCGGGTGGAGCGGGGAGAGGCCCTGGGCCTGCTGGGACACAACGGTTCCGGCAAGAGCACCCTGCTGCAGATCATTGCCGGCATCCTGGAGCCCACCCGGGGCCGGGTCACCACCCACGGCCGCATCGCCCCCCTCATCCAGCTCGGCGTCGGCTTCCATCCCGAGCTCAGCGGCTACGAAAATATCTTCCTCAATGCCAGCCTCTACGGCTTTCGCAACCGCGACACCCAAAAGCGCGTCAAGGACATCATCGAGTTCTCCGAACTCCAGCACTTCATCGACACCCCCCTCAAAAACTACTCCTCCGGCATGCAGATGCGTCTGGGCTTCTCCGTGGCCGTCCACCTGCAGCCCGACATCCTCTTGGCCGACGAGATCCTCGCCGTGGGCGACCAGCCCTTCCAGGAAAAATGCCACGAAAGGATCGCCGAACTCCGCGCCCAGGGCATGACCCTCATCCTCGTCTCCCACAGCCCCGAGCAGGTCGACAAGTTTTGCGATCAGTTCGTTCGCCTGGATCATGGGCGGGTGGTGGAGGAGCGGAGGATCGCGCGGTCCCGGCGTCAGCCAATCGCTATGGAAAAGGCGCGGGGCTGACGATCTGGTGAAAACCCCGATCTGTCCTAATACCCTCAATGAACCACCCATGGAGGAGTTCCCATGCCCAAGAAACCGTTGCACACCATCATCCTCATGAGCGCCCTTACTTTGCCCGGCATCGCCTTGGCCAACGGTATGGCGCCTCAAGACCCCATCCTCAGTGCCAACAACGAGATCGGCCTCGCCGCCACTGGCGCCCTCATGAATTACCAGGAGCGCCTGCCCTCGCCCTCCGACATCGAGTCCGGCTGGATGCCTGGCTTTGGGGCCAAATACACCCTCATGGGGGACTATTTTTCCTCCCTGCCCAATCTCTATTTCGCGGTCAATTACCAGTTCAACTCCGGCGACATTGCCTATCACGGAGCCCTCCAAAACGGCACGCTCCTGGAAGGCACCGACAGCGCCACCACCAACTGGGTGCTGGCTCGGCTGGGCATGGGCTTGCCCATTGCGCAGAGCTGGATGTTTACCCCCTATATTGCTGGTGGTTACCAGAATTGGAACCGCAATCTTCAGGGGCCCCATGGCTACACGGAAAAATACAGCGCCGGTCTTGTTGGCGTCGGCCTCATGCTCCAGTACGCCCCCACAGCGCAGCTCGTCCTCAGCGCCAACGCCCAAGGACTCGCCGTCATCGGCGGCGGCATGACCCCCTCCGGCACTCCTCTCCAGGACCGGCTGGGAACGGCGAGCTTCGGCACCAGCGGCCAGGAGCGCATCAGCCTTGATGCCGACTATCGTCTGAACAGCAGTTGGCACGTCTACGGCGGGCTCAACTTCACCCACTTCAACTACACCGGCGGCGCCCTCAACAGTCCCCTGGCGCAATTCCTGGACTATACTGAGCCGCCATCTTCCACCAACCTCTTTGGTATGCAACTGGGCGTTGCCTACGGTTTCTGATATCCTTTGTGGGTCAGGGCATTTCCTGACCCTCCTTTTCTTCATGTTTGGATTAAATACATTATGCCCAAGGAGAAAATGCCGGCAGGACAGCAGATCGTTTCTTATTCTGGTAGTTTTCTTGAAAACAGCCTCAAGAATATGTTGCTTCTCGTTCCCCATGGCGGCGCCATTTTAGATATAGGTTGCGTTTTTAGAGGGTTCGCTCATTTGGCTATCCAGAAAGATTGCCAAATATTTGGCGTTTGTATCGGAAATGATATCGAGGAGTCAGGTGAGTCATTCTATACTAATGTAGTAGAAGTTGGCGAGTTGCCCGAGATTTTTTATAAAATCCCAGATGACCTTTTTTTTGACGCCGTGGTATGTGCCAAGCAGGTGTATGATGTTTGGCGATATGGAGTGCCGTTAAGTTCGTTGCAACAGCGCCTAACATCCCGCGGAAATATTTTCTTATATATGAATGAAGCAGTCCGTGTCGGCGTGCTTATCGATCTGCTACCTGGAAATATTTATGTTTGTAACGAAGCAGATGGTAAGCCTGCATTGCAGTTGGCAAGACAAATCGGACAAACGCAAACGGAACAATTGGTGCAAGCCCTTCATAAAGCCGAAGAGCAATGTCGCTCCCTGAGTGCGGAGCTGGAGAGCATGCGTCTTTCGCGTTCGTGGCGGATGACCCTGCCCATGCGAAGGATGGTGGCTCGCCTGCGCGCGGGTGTCCGGAGTGTCCGGCTCCTGTTCGCCTCCGGGCCACAAGGCCAGGAGCAACGCCATGGCCTTGCTCGCACGGTCTACCATCGTTTTCCGCTGCCGGAACGGATCAAGCGCGGTTTGCGTAATCCAGCCAAGCGCCTGCTCACCGGTCGGGTGCGGAGCGATTACGCGGAATGGATCCGCTGTTACGACACGCTGACGGATGCTGACCGTACCGCCATCCGTGCCCACATCACCGGTTTTGCGAATCCTCCTCTGTTTTCTGTGATTATGCCGGTATACAACGCGCCGGAAAAATTTCTGCGCGCGGCCATCGACTCGGTGCGCCGTCAGATCTATCCCCATTGGGAACTCTGTATCGCCGATGATGCCTCGTCACAGCCCCACGTGCGGCGGGTATTGGAGGAGTACGTCAACAAGGATCCGCGCATCAAGGTGGTTTTCCGGGAGCGCAACGGCCACATTTCGGCGGCTTCCAACAGTGCTCTGGATCTTGCCGTCGGCGACTATATTACATTGTTGGATCAAGATGATGAATTGACCGAGCATGCTCTTTACTGGATGGCGGCGGAGATTGCCGCGCATCCTGATGCCGAGTTGCTTTATAGCGACGAAGATAAGGTAGATATTAAAGGACGCCGCTTTGACCCGTACTTCAAATCGGACTGGAACCCAGATCTCCTGCTGGGACAGAATTATATCAGCCACCTTGGGGTCTATCGGCGCAGCCGTGTCCTTGACGTGGGCGGTTTTCGGGCAGGGTTCGAGGGCAGCCAGGATTGGGACCTGGCCTTACGTGTTACAGACGGCGTTGCGCCGGAGTCCATCCGGCATATCCCTGCTGTACTTTATCACTGGCGCACCCTGCCGGGTTCCACCGCGAGCAGCCTGGAATCCAAGCCGTACACTGCGCAAGCGGGGCGCAAGGCCGTCACAGAACATCTCCTGCGCCGGGGGGCTGCGGCCACGCTAAAGGATGTTTGCAACGGGGCTTTTTCTCTCCCCTCGTTTGCTGTGCAGGGCAACCCGCTAGTGAGCATCGTCATCCCCACGCGCAACGGCGTGGACATCCTGCGTCAATGCCTGGACAGCCTCGGGCGAACGGATTACCCCAACATCGAAGTCATTATCATTGATAACCAGAGCGACGATCCGGAAGCCCTCGCCTATTTGGCAGAAATCGGCAATCGTCGGGGTCATCTGGTGCTTTCCTACCCGCATCCTTTCGATTACGCGACCATGCATAACTGGGCCGTACCCCAGGCGCAGGGCGAGTATATCTGTCTGCTCAACAACGATATCGAGGTAATCGCACCCGCGTGGCTTTCAGAAATGCTGGGTTTGGCGCAGCAGCCAGGCGTGGGTGCGGTGGGGGCCAAGCTCCTTTATCCTGACGGGACCGTTCAACACGCAGGGGTGGTTCTGGGGCTGGGTGGCATAGCCTCGCACCTGCATCGCGGTATGTCCGAGGCCGCTTGCGGCTACTTTGGTCGTGCCGCCTTGCTGCAAACAGTCAGCGCGGTCACCGCCGCCTGCATGCTCCTGCGCAAGGAGGACTGGCTTGCCGTCGGCGGCATGGAGCGTCGCCTGCCGGTGGCCTTCAACGACGTGGATTTGTGCCTGCGATTGCGCGAGCAAGGGTTGCGCAATGTCTGGACCCCATCAGCGCTCCTCTACCATTATGAATCCAAGACCCGCGGGGCGGACACCCGAGAGGAGCAATTGCGCCGTTTCGCCCAGGAGCATGCCTACATGCAATGGCGTTGGGGGGCGCTGCTCTCTCATGATCCCGCCTACAACCCCAACCTTACCCTGTCGGCCGAGGATTTTTCACTGGCCTACCCGCCACGGCGCCGCTTGCCTTGGCGCGGGGAGTCCATGTTGGTGGCCGTGCCTTTCGGTCTCGGCTTCCTTTCGCCAAAGTTGCGGGTGCTAAAGCCCCATGAAGAGTTGACGGGCTCCTTTCCGATTCCCCTGGGCCTGCATGGGCGCCTGACCGCCATTGCGATGCTGCTCAGTAATTATAAAGGCCGTTCCGATGGTACCCTCGTGCTCCGTCTGGAGGATGGTGACGGCGCCGTGGCCCAAGGCTATGGGCAACTGGTGGGAAGCGCGGACAATGCGCTGCTGCCCCTGCCGCTTTCCGAGGGATTGATCCGTCTCCGGGGCCAGGATCGCTTGCATTTTCGCTTTCGCCTTGAAAACGCCAGCCACCCGGTGGCGCTGCATCTGTATCCCTTAGGCGAAGCATGGGGTCATGGGATTGACGATGATCCGGACAAGGCCCTGCGCATCGTCCTGCATGTAATGGAGGATGATGGGTAGGCCCGCGACGCCGTGGATGCCTCTACTGCCACCGTGGCGCGGAACAAGTCCTGCTGCCCGCGCCCGCCGCCTCCTTACTCAATCCACAGCGGCGACGCTGGCTCCTCACGGACAAAGCGTTCCCATGCCCGGCGATAGGCGGTCTCCAGGTGGTGAACCTGCTTCGGGGTATCGAAGAGCAGCGCCGTTGTCCTGGCCCCGGCGAGCCGGGCCCGCAAGCCGCGCAGCCGTTCACGGTCCTGGGCGAGGGCCACTGCCGTTTCTTCGTAATGCGCCAGATCCGGCATCACCAGTTCCTCCAGCCCCACATTGCGCAGCAGGCTGCCCGCCACCCGCGAAATATAGGTTTGTCCCTCTACGGTGAGCAGCGGCACCCCCGCCCACAGGGCATCCGTAGCCGTAGCGCCGGCGTTGTAACCCGGAGTGTCCAGGAAGAGGTCCATGAGCCGCTGGCGGGCGATGTTCTGGGGCTGATCCAGATAACCCGCAAACAGCAGACGATTGGGATCGACGCCCCGTTGCTCCGCCTCTTGCCGCAGGTTTTTGACGGCCGTGTCGGAAGTGGCGAGCAGCACCAGCCGGGACTCCGGCACCCGTTGCAAAATCCGCATCCAGACACTGAAGACCTCAGGCGCGATCTTGTAATTGTTGTTGAAGCAATAATAAAGAAAGGCATCCTCCGCGATCCCGATGTCTGCCCGCCGCGGCGTCGGCGCATCGGCCAGGTAGCGGTGACCGTTCACCTGATACACCGGCAGGTAGATGGGTGCCTCCGTGACCAGATCTGGCCGTTCCGGGGGGGTGATGTAGGGGTCCGTAAGGAGATAATCCACAAAATCCGCCCCCGTCGAGCCGGGAAAGCCCAGATAATGCATCTGCACTGGCGCCGGCCGCCGGGCGAGGACGGCCATGCGTGTATCCGCCGTATGGCCCATGAGATCCACCAGGATCTGGATACCATCGGCGGCAATCTGGGCGGCGAGGCCGGAGCTGGTCATCCCGCGCGCCTCCCGGAAGTGTTCGGCATCCAGGAGGATTTTCTGGCGAATGGCGCTGCCGTCATCCACCCCGGTACTATAGAAGAAGATCTCCATCTGCTCGCGGTGGTGTACCTGAAAGATCTCGGCGAGGAGATGTCCCATGGGGTGATTACGGGCATCGGCGCTAAGATAGGCGATACGCAGCCGCCCTGGCCGCCGCGCCGCCTCGCCCCACAACGGCCCGCCCGTCCCTTGCGCCAAGGCCTGCGATTCACTGCGCGCCACCTGATGCTGTTCTTCGGGGGTAAAGGGCAGGTACAGGGCCGTGAAGGCGCGAATGCCGGCCCCCTGCCCGGCAGCGAGGCGCGCGCGCGCCCCCGCCACGATGCGTTGCTCCAGGGTCGCCAGACCCTCCCAGGCGCAAAGCTGGCGGCGCACCTCGATATAGCCGTCCAAGGCCGAAGGCAGATCCGGCTGATGCGCCAAGGCCCTTTCATAGTAGCCCATGGCCGCCTCCCGCTGGCCCGCGCTGTTGGCCAGCACGGCCAGGTTCGCCAACGCCTCCGGATTTTCCGGCGCCATCTGCAGCAGGCGCTCGAAGGCTTGGCGGGCTTCCTCGCGGTGCCCCAGCACCATGTAGGCCACACCGGCTTGGTTCAGGATGGCGATGTTGCCTGGCTCCAGCAGGGAAGCGAGTTGAAACCAAGGCAACGCCCCCGGCTGGTCCCCCTGCACCCACAAGGCCCGGCCCAGACCGAATGCGGCCATGGCATGAGTGGGCTTGAGCTCCAGGGCGCGCCGGTAGCGGGGCTCTGCCTGCCCCGGATGATTCTGGGCCAGCAGGGCCTCGCCCACATTGAAATGCGCCTCCGGGTTCTGCGGCGCCAGGCGCAGGGCGTCCTCCAGGGCCGCAAGGCCCTCCTCCATACGTCCCTGCAGCAGCAGGATGCGCCCCAGGCTGTTGTGATAGGCCGTATTATGGGGTTGACCCTCCAGGGCGCGGCGCACCAGGGCCTCCGCCTCGCCCTGGTTGCCTTTCTGGCTGACCACCACGCCCAGCAGATGCAGGGCATCCGGCTGTTCCGGCTGCGAGGCCAGCGCCTGGCGATAAAACGGTTCCGCCTCGAGCACCCGACCCTGCTGATGCAGGGCCAAGCCCTGCTGTACCAGTTGGGCGGCGTTGGGGATGGGTAGTGCTTGCGCTACTGGTTCCATGATGCCTCCTTTTTGGATCTATCTTAGCATCCTTGGCGGGATCGTCGCAGCCTTTGTTGGCGGGGGCCGCCTTATTAGTCGCCCCTGAAAAATTCATTTCACGCCAGAGCGAGCCCTTGGCGCCGGTTTTTGCTCCCACCACTACGGCCTGACGGAGGCATGGCGTTTGCGGTCGTCGGGAACCAGCCAATGATCCAAACCTGCCAGAACAGGCACAAAAAAACGCCTCTCAGGAAGGGGATGCCCTTCCGGGCAATCATCCGCAGTAGCCATTGGAGGTTGTAGCCAGCCGCACAGAGCACCGCGTGCAGGCAGTCTCCTATCGCACCCTTGAGATAGCAGCGGTCCATCCGGTGATCACTTTTCAGGTGTCCGATGATCGGTTCAATGGCCTGGCGTCGCCTGAGCAGTTTCTTCTCCTGCGGGCTGATTCGTCTGGCCTTGCCCCGGTGGATGATACGCACCTCGGGATTGTCCCCATCCACACCCTGGTAGCCCAGGTCAACGAAGACCTGGTCCGGTTTGACCCCGTTATCCTGCAGCAGGATGGTGGTCTGGTCCAGTTGCTCGTTCAGGGTGTGACCGTCGTACGGGTTGCCGTGAAACGCCCGGGCACCGACGATCAGGTTCCCCCGGTGCGTACTGGCAATACTCACCTTGACGCCAAATTCGTAGGGCTGCCGCGCTTTGCCTTTGTTGATGCAATCGACCTCGGGGGCGTGCCAGGCGTAGAGCTTGGGCTGGCCTTTTGCCACCTTGCGCTGACCGCTTTGGGCATGGATGCGCGCGGTCTTGTCCAGGACCTCTGCCAGGGCCTGGCGCACGGCTACCCCCATGGCAACGGCCTTGCGATCCAGTTCGCGCTGCAGGCGGCCGAGCACGGTGCGCTGGCGCTTGATGGTCCGCCGCATGCGCTTGAACTGGCGGGCGTGGGCGTAGCGGCCGGCCTGGTAGGCCAGTTGCCGGCCCTCTTTGGCAAAGGTCTGCTTGAGCGCGATCCCAGCACCCTTGGCGGCTTGTACGAGCTTGCTGCGCGCGGTCTCCAAAAGTCGGCTATCCGTGGGATGCGCTATCGCCTTGTGCTGGACCGTGCTGTCTACGATCACGCGGGTGAGCTCCTGGGTAGGGATCAGCCGCAGCTCCACAGCCACGTTGATGGTCTGTGCCAGCAGCTCTTCCACTCCCTCTTCACCCAACAGCTTGCGGAACTTGACCAGGGTGGTGGCGTCGCAGGGGATGCGATCCTCGAAGTACGCGCTACCAGAGAAATACTGCCAGCGAGGCGTGTCACGCCAGCGTTCCACCACGCCCTCATCGGACTCATTGAAGGCGTGTTTGAGGTAGAGCAGGCTGATCATGACGCGCAGGGGAATGCGCGGGCGCCCAGCCGCGCTGGCTTTGGGAGTGCGCTGCACCTGCTCACCGAACAGGTCCAAGTCCGGCATGGCCACCCCAGCCCGACCTTTGCAGAACAGGATGTGAGCGACAGCGGCCTCGATCTCCTGCCACGGCATCCGGGAGGCCAGCACCGCCAGAGGGTGGCGCAAGTCGATCATGTGGTCGATACGCAAGCGGAAGAAATCGTCGGTGGCAGGGCAGGAAAACATCGCGGCAAAACTCCCAGAACTCAGCAGAAAAGGGCGATCAAACTGGGGGAAATTATACCAGAGAAACGACTATTTCAAAAATAATATCAAACTGTTAGGAGATTTTCAGAGGCGACTTATTATGCATAAGTTCATAAACCTTTGGCACTCCTACGAGGTAGGAGGGATGCCATGCAAGTGCAGCACATGGGATACCGGATCCGGGGGTTTTACCGGGTAGCGGCCTTGGGGCATCTTTGGGAGATGACACCCAAAGATGCTCAAGAACGACTCAATATCCTGCGGTTCTGGGACAAACACGGCCTGGCGGCCACGCTCGATGCCTTTGCGGTATCGCGCCGCACCCTCTACCGCTGGAAAGCCGAACTCAAAGCCCAGGGCGACAACCCCGCCGCGCTGGCGACCAAGAGTTCTGCCCCCCATCGGCGACGCCGTCCCCAGACCGACCCGCGTCTGGTGGCCGAGATCCGCCGCCTACGCACCCTCTACCCCAACCTGGGCAAGCAGAAGCTGCATGTACTGCTTGCCCCATGGTGCGAGCGGTACGGCCTCGCCAGGCCCTCGATCTCCACCATCGGTCGCATCATCACGCGCAGCCCCGACAAGATGCGCCACAGCCCTGCCCGCATCGGCGCCCGGGGCCGCCTCCAGCCCATCGGGCGCCGCCGCAAGCCCCGAAAACCAAAAGGCGTTGTAGCCGCTGCTCTGCAGTGCCTGGCGGTGGATACCATCGAACGCGTCCGAGACGGCATGCGCCGGTATATCGTTAGCTTCATCGATCCGACTAGCCGTATGGCCTTCGCCTGGGCGGTGCCCACCAAGCACACCCGCCACACCCGCGCAGCGCTGGACCTGACCTTGAGCCTCTTACCCAAGGCACCTGAAATCGTGCTCTCCGACAACGGTAGCGAGTTCGAAGCGAGCTTTGCCCAGGCCCTGGCCGAGCAGGGTATCCGGCGCTGGTACACCTACCCCAAGAGCCCCAAGATGAACGCCCACGCCGAGCGCTTCAACCGCACCTTGCAGGAGTCCTTTGTCGATTACTACGAGGGCTTACTGTTCTCCGATCTCGCCCTCTTCAATCGGAAACTCGCCGACTGGCTCGTGTTCTACAACACCAAGCGCCCGCACCATGCACTCGGCCAGCAATCTCCGCTATCCTTCCTACTCCAACACCAACCCGAGTGCCAAAGGTGGTGGACTCATACAT
>NZ_JBTRXV010000096.1:0-13222 GCF_054608695.1 Thiomonas sp. | reverse complement strand
GCCGCCGGCCAGGGTGAGGCCGGCGCCGTGGGGCAGGGCGGCGAAGCTGGCGGCATCGGCCAAGGCCACTTGCAAGTGCGCGCCAGGCACGCCAGGCGCGGCGGGCGATGCATTGCGTGTGGTCCCGCCGCCGCGGCGCGCCGCGGCTTGCATCAACGCCCCCATGGCGGCCTCCACCGCGAGCAAGGCGCCGGTCATGTCGGCCAGCAGCGTGGGCGGCAGGCGCGCAGCGTCAATCAGCCCGGCTTGGGCCTGATAGGTGAGGTCGTGGCCGGGAAGGTTGGCGCCACGCCCGGTTTGGCCGACGAGGGCCACGGACGCAAGCGCGGGATGGTTGCGTTGCAGGTGGCGCTTGCCCAGCCCCAGGCGTTGCAGCGCGGCCGGGCGGAACGAGGTCAGCAGCAGGTCCGCATCGCGCAGTTCCTGCTGCAAGGCGTCCTGTCCCGCCGGGGTCTTGAGATCGAGTGTGCGCACCGCGACGCCACGGTGCATGGCGCGATACAGCGGCGGGCACATGGCCCGCATCGGGTCGCCGGCGGGGGGTTCGATCTTGCGCGCTTCGACCCCCAGGGCGTGCAACCTGGCGAGGGCTGCCGGGCCAGGCAGGTTGAGCGCCAGGCTCAGCACCCGCAGGCCCGCAAGGGGTTTGAAGCCGCGCGGATGATGGGGCTCGAGTGCGTCAAGACGCCGGTTGCGGGCGCTTGCCGTGGGTGGGGAATTCATGGGCGCAGGCTTTGGAGCATGCGCCCATCATAGGCATCCGGGCGGCATCGGCGCCGCCCGGATGGGGCCATGAAGGCAGCCCGCTCAGTCCGCGTTCGCGCCTTCGACGCTGTTCTCCAGCACGGCGCCGGTTTGGGCGTCGATGCCGACTTCATGGGTGGCGTTGCCGGCCTTGATGTCGAACGAGTAGCGCAGGCCGGTGCCGCCTTTTTCCTTCTCCAGTTCCTCGTCGGCAACGGTGCCGTTGGGGATTTGCTTGAGCGCGGTGGCGCGCGCCTGCTCCAGCGTGACCTTGGCGTCTTTGCTGTAATGCTGGCCGTCGAAGGCATAGGCGGAGGCCGCGGCTGTGAGCACGCCAACGGCGAGCAGGGCGGATGCGATGAGGGTACGGGTTGTTGCCATGATGAAACTCCTTGCTGGATAGGGGTGCCGGCTGGAGCCGGCACACCGCAAACCGTTTGCGGCTGGGAAGGAGTGTCGAGGCTTGGCATTAGCCAGTCCTGAGCATGGACTGAGCAGGAACTGAGGGTGCTCGCACCCGCGATTGGATAGGGCGGGTCTGGCGTGGGCAGGCGCCCGGCGGCCCTATTGAGCGCCCCCAGGGTCGGCTCGCCGGCCCGCCCCCCCGTGGGGGTCAAGGAAGCTTGGGGCGGCCCTGCGTTTCCTTGAGAGAGTTCCGGAATTGGCAACAGACTCGAAGCGACGCGCAAAGCTCCCCCTCCCCATGCATGGGGAGGGGTGGGGAGGGGTTCAGACTGTCCCGGATTGGGGAAACATCAAGAGTGCGTGCCGCGCTGGATCAGCTCGATCTTGTAGCCGTCCGGGTCTTGCACGAAGGCGATGACGGTGCTGCCGCCCGCAACCGGCCCGGCTTCGCGCGTGACCTTGCCGCCAGCGGCCTTGATGCGCTCGCAGGCGGCGTAAACGTCGCCCACCCCGAGGGCGATGTGGCCATAGGCGCTGCCCAGCTCGTAATGGTCGACGCCATGGTTGTAGGTCAGCTCGATTTCGGCCTGCTCCGGGTTGGCGGCGTAGCCGACGAAAGCCAGGCTGTACTTCTGCTCGGGGCGCTCGGTGGTGCGCAGCAGCTTCATGCCGAGCACGCGGGTGTAGAAGTCGATGGAGCGCTGCATGTCGCCGACGCGCAGCATGGTGTGGAGGATTTGCATGATGAGTATGGGTTGATGGGTTCGATGGAGGGGAATGGACGCTGCGCCGCTGTGCGGCACGCCCCGCTGTTTGTAGCATCGCCTGCCGCATGGCGCAGCGGCGCTTGTCGGCCGTGGCGCTGGCCGGCTTCGGCGCCCGGGTCTTGCTGCAAGGCCTGGTTTGATGGGGAATGAACCGGCGGTATCCAGGCCGCCGCAACCTCACTCCCAGGGGGGCAGCAGGCTGTGGCGCAGTTCGCTGCGGGCGGTCTGCCACTCGGGGAACAGCCCGCCCACGGTTTGCCAGAAGCGCGGGCTGTGGTTCATTTCGCGCAGGTGCGCCACTTCGTGGGCGACGACGTAATCGACGATGGCGGGCGAGAAATGCAGCAGGCGCCAGTGCAGGCGCAGCGTGCCGCAGGCGGTGGCGCTGCCCCAGCGGGTGGAGGCCGAGGTGAGCTTGATGGCGCGCACCACCACGCCGAGTCGCTGCGCGAAATGCGCGGTGCGCTGCTGGAACAGGGCCATGGCTTCGCGCTGCAGCCAGGCCTGGGCGGTGTCGCGCACGCGGCGGGCGTCGCTGTCGGCAGGCAGCGGGAGATGCAGTTCGCCGGCGTCGTCCTGCAGGCGCGCGGTGCTGCCGTCGGCGCCCAGGCGCAGGGTGAGGGTGCGGCCAAGGTAGGGCAGGCGGCCGCCTTCGCGCCAGTCGATGCGCGTGGCTTGTTGCGCGCGGTGGCGCTGCTCGCGCAGGCCATGCTGGCGCACCACCCAGGCGGCTTTGTCGGCCAGCGCGCTTTGCACTTGGCCCAAGGCCACCCAGCGCGGGGCGCTGACGACGATGCCCTGGTCGTCGATGCGAATGCCGATGGAGCGGCGGCTGGCGCGGCGCAAGGTGTAGTCGAAGCGGTGCGTGCCGTCGTCGTAGCGCCGCGTCGCGGGCGGTGTCGGCTCTTGCGGTGGCGCGATGCGGGGCGGTGCGGACGGTGGCGCCGGCTGGGATACGAGAGGTGGCGCCACACCCGGTGCGAGGGGTGTTGCCAGCGGCGCGGGCACTTCACCCGAAGGGCGCGGCCGTTGCGGCCGCGTGGCGGGCGGCTGGATGCTGGGCGGCTCGATGGCGAGAATGGCCAGATCCACCCCTTCGAACAGGCTGAGTTGGCGGCTGGGCTCGGTCTTGTTCTGCATGCGGGTCAGCTTTGTTGCACGCTCGCGGCGTAGGCCTGCGGGTCGAGCCGGTGCATCTCGGCCTCGATCCAGGTTTCCACTTCGGCCATCAGGTCGGCCGGGGTGCGGCCCACCGAGGCAATGGGCTTGCCGATGGACAGGTCGATGATGCCCGGGCGCTTGATGAAAGCCTGGCGCGGCCAGCAGCGTCCGGAGGTCACGGCAATGGGCACCACCGGCGCGCCGGTGGCCACCGCCAGCTTGGTGCCGCCGAGTCGGTACTTGCCCTGGGTGCCGCGCTCGGTGCGCGTGCCTTCGGGAAACATGATGATCCAGTTGCCGCGCTCCAACAGCGCGGCGCCCTGTTTTCCCACCCTGGAGAAGGCCTCCGTGGGACGGCCGCGGTCGATGTGCACCATGTCCAGCCGGCCCAGCGCCCAGCCGAAAAAGGGCACGTAGAGCAGTTCGCGCTTGAAGACGAAACTCAAGGGCCGCGGCATCATCACCGGCAGCGCCAGGGTCTCCCAGGCGGACTGGTGTTTGACCAGCAGGATGAGCGGGCCGTCGGGCAAATGCTCCATGCCCTGCACGCGTGGCTGCATGCCGCAAATGACGCGCGCACCCCAGAGCGACAGTTTCACCCAGACCATGCACAGGCGGTACAGCGGCGTGCCGCGCACGGCGATGGACATGAGCACCGCAGCCGTGCCGATGGGAATGACCGTGACGATCAGCCAGGCCATGTAGGCCGCCGAGCGCAGCCAGAGCGTGAAGGTGATGGGAGACTGTGCCGGGCTGGCGGGTTGCTGCGGCGTCTGCGGTTGCTGGGGTGACTGGGGTGTCGACGGCGCGGGCGGGTGCGCGTCTGCGGGGGCTGGCAACGTCATGCCGCGACCTTCACCGGTTCCGCCAGCAGCCAGGTGGCGAAGGCGGCCAGGTTGTCGTGCGCCAGCGCACCCTCGGGCAGGGTTTCGCTCGCCAGCGTGCGCCCGCCCTTGCCGCTGCGCACCAGATGCAGGCTGCAGCCCAGCGACTGTGCGGCTTGCAGGTCGCGCAGCGTGTCGCCCACGGCGGGCACGCCGGACAGGTCGTCGAGCCCGTAGCGCGTGGCGATGTCCTGGAACATGCCGGGCTTGGGCTTGCGGCAATGGCAGTGGTCTTCGGGCGCGTGCGGACAGAAAAAGATGGCGTCGATGCGCCCGCCCACCGCCGCCAGCGCCTTGTTCATCTTGAGGTGAATGGCGTTGAGCGTGGCCATGTCGAACAGCCCCCGGCCAATGCCCGACTGGTTGCTCGCCACCACCACGCGCCAGCCCTCGCGGTGCAGCCGCGCGATGGCGTCCAGGCTGCCCGCAATGGGCACCCATTCGTCGGGCGACTTGATGAAGTCGTCGCGGTCTTCGTTGATGACGCCGTCGCGGTCGAGGATGATGAGTTTCATGCCAGCATTGTCCCGCAGATGCTCAGGACGCGAGGCGCGACAGATCGGCCACGCGGTTCATCGCCGCCTGCAGCCGCGCCAACAACGCCAGCCGGTTGGCACGCAAGGCGGGGTCGTCGGCGTTGACCATCACGGTGTCGAAGAAGGCGTCCACCGGGTCTTTGAGCGCTGCCAGTGCTTTCAGGGCGGAGGTGTAGTCGCCTTGCGCATAAGCGGCGTCGGCCTGCGGCGCAATGGCAGCGAGTGCCTGCGCCAGCGCGATTTCGGCGGGCTCCACCAGCTGGTTTTCAGTCAGCACCTTGCCGTCCACCGAGGTTTCGGACTTCTTGAGAATATTGCCCACGCGCTTGTTCGCCGCCGCCAGCGCCTGCGCTTCGGGCAGTGCAGAGAAGGCGCGCACGGCTTCTAGTCTCTTTCCCATGTCAGAAGGGTCATCGCACACATCCAAAACGGCATCGATGTTTGATTCTGGATGACCGAATCCAGCCCAATAGCCCACTGCTCTTTCGTTCAAAAAGATGTCAAGGACTTTCCAAAGAGGCACGCCCTCGGTCTTGGGGTTTTTGTCGATGAGGTCATCAGGGAAGGAGTTAACGGCCTGCTCCAACAAGTTGCGCTGTGAAAGTTTTGTGCTGGTTTCTGCGAGCACGCGAACAACTCCGAGTGCATGGCGACGCAGTGCAAACGGGTCTTTATCACCAGTAGGTAGGTTGCCAATGCCGAACATGCCGACGAGAGTTTCTAGCTTGTCTGCCAGAGCGACAACGATGCCGATGCCATTACGCGGCAGTTCATCGCCTGCGAAGCGAGGTTTGTAATGGTCTTCGATAGCCTCGGCGACGAGGGCGCTTTCACCATCATGCGCGGCGTAGTAACGCCCCATGATGCCTTGCAGCTCCGGGAACTCGCCCACCATGTCGGTGAGCAGGTCGGTTTTGGCCAGCAGCGCGGCGCGATCGACAAGTTTTACGCGTTCCGCAGGCCAGCCCAGTTGCGTCGCAATGCTGCGCGCGATCGTCCGCACCCGCTGCATCCTCTCGCCTTGCGACCCGAGTTTGGCGTGATACACCACCTTGTCCAGCCCCGGCACGCGGCTTTCCAGCGTGCGCTTGCGGTCCTGGTTGAAGAAGAATTGCGCGTCGGCCAGGCGCGGGCGCACGACGCGTTCGTTGCCTTCGATCACGGCGCTGGGGTCGGCGGGGTGGATATTGCTCACCACCAGAAACTGGTTGGTCAGCTTGCCCGCGGCGTCGAGCAGTGGAAAGTATTTCTGGTTGGCCTTCATCGTCAGGATCAGGCACTCCTGCGGCACGTCGAGGAAAGCGCGGTCGAACTGGCAGAGCAGCACGTTGGGGCGTTCGACCAGGGCGGTGACTTCGTCGAGGAGCGCGGCGTCGTCGATCGGGCGCAGGCCCGCACCGGCCGCATCGGTCACTTGGCCCGCGGCGGCTTGAAGCTGGCGCTCGATCTCGGCGCGGCGCTCCTCGAAGCTGGCAATGACTGCGCCTTGCTCGCGCAGCGTGGTGGCGTAGCTGTCGGCGTTGGGTAGCACGATGGGGTCGATCTGCGCCTCGAAGCGGTGGCCGTGGGTGCTGCGCCCGGACTGCAGGCCCAGCGCCTCGACCGGCACCACGTTGGCGCCGTGCAGCGCCACCAAGCCATGGGCGGGGCGCACGAACTTCACCGTGCTCCAGCCATCCAGCAACTGGTAGGCCATGACCTTGGGGATGGGCAGTTTGGCCAGCGTCTCGTTCAACGCTGTTTGCAGGCCAGCGGCCAGGGTGCTGCCCGCGGCGACGGTGTCGATGAACAGGGTCTCGGCCTTGCCTTCGCCTTCGCGGCGCAGTTGTGGCACGGCAGCGGCGTCCAGCCCGAGGGCGCCGAGTTTTTTCAGCAGCGCGGGGGTGGGGGCGCCGCGGGCGTCGAGGCCGACGGATGCGGGCATGAGCTTTTGCGCCACGGCCTTGTCCGCCGCCTTCGGGCACACGCCGGTGATGTGCGCGGCCAGCCGCCGCGGGCTGGCGTAGGGTGTGACGACGGCATCCACCGCGGCCAGGTCCTGGGCCTTGAGACGGTCGGCCAGCCCATCGGCAAAGGCCCGGCCCAAGGCGGGCAGGGCTTTGGGCGGGAGTTCTTCGGTGAAGAGTTCGACGAGAAGGTTGGAAGCGTCAGGCATCAAGGTCAATCCAGTCCAGCCCCAGCACGGGGGCGTTGCGTTGCATGTCGAGATCCAGGGTCAGCAAATGGGTGGCGCCGCTGCGGCGCGCGACAACCAGGTGCAGGGCATCCCCCGCGCGCAGCCGGGTTTGGGCATCCGCGCACAGGGCCGCGGCATCCGTGAAATCCTGGCTGTCCACCGGCAGCATCTGCACTCCGGCCTGTGTCCATTGCGCGTAGCGCTGCAACAAGTCGGCGGTGAGTTCGGGCTGGAATTCGCCGCGCCGGCTCTTGATGCTCAGCGCGCTGGCCAGTTCTGTCCGGGTCCACAAGGCGGTGAGCAGCGCGCCGGATTGCACCTCGATCCAATCCGCGAGCCGCTGTGCGCTGGGTTCGCGTGTCAGCAGGGCGATCCAGACGCTGCTGTCCACATAGATGCGCCGGGCTTGAGGCGGGAGTGTCATCAGTAGCGGCTCAGCTCGTCCTTGCTCACCGGGCGGGTCATGGGCATGCGCTGGTGCAGTTCGCGCAAGGCATCGACCAGAGCTTTGCGGGTTTGGGTCACGCCCTGCGCGTCCTTCTCCTGCAGCGCCAGCAGGCGCTGCCCAAGCTCCTGGGTGCTCAGGCTGCTGCCTTCGGCCACGCCGAGTTCGCGCACCAGCTTGGCCGGCAGGCGCAGGGCGAGGCTGTTGCCCCATTTGGCGATGTGCAATTCCATGGCGCTGCTCCAAGGTGACGCGTTCAATGTAGATACGCGTATCTACATTTTAGGCGGTCGATCAGGCGAATGCTGGCCATCAGGCCGCTTTTTTCTGCGCCAGTTGCGCGATCACCTCGTCGGCCCAGGCTTTCGGCGCCATGGGGAAGCCCAGGCGGGCGCGGCTGTCGAGATATTCCTGCGCCACGCCGCGCGCCAGGTTGCGGATGCGGCCGATGTAAGCGGCGCGCTCGGTGACGGAAATGGCGCCACGCGCGTCCAGCAGGTTGAAGCTGTGCGCGCACTTGAGCACCTGCTCGTAAGCGGGCAGCGCCAGCTGCGCCGTCATCAGCGCCTTGGCCTGCTTTTCATGCGCGCCGAAGGCGAGCAGCAGGAAGTCCACGTCGCTGTGCTCGAAGTTGTAGGTGCTCTGCTCGACCTCGTTCTGGTGGAACACGTCGCCGTACTTCAGCAGGGTTCGAGCGAGAACACCGCCGGGCCGCCCCAAGGTGTTCTCACCCCCTTGGGGGGCAGAGCCCGCCAGCGGGCTCGTGGGGGCTGTCGATCTTCCAGACGCTTCGGTTTCGGTCCACACCAGGTCGTACACGCTTTGCACGCCCTGCAGATACATGGCGAGGCGCTCCAGGCCGTAGGTGATCTCGCCGGTAATGGGCTTGCATTCCAGGCCGCCGACCTGCTGAAAGTAGGTGAACTGCGTGACTTCCATGCCGTTGAGCCACACCTCCCAACCCAGGCCCCAGGCGCCGAGGGTGGGGTTCTCCCAATCGTCCTCGACGAAGCGGATGTCGTTTTGCTTCAGGTCGAAGCCCAGCGCCTCCAGGCTGCCGAGATACAGCTCCAGAATGTTCTCCGGCGCGGGCTTGAGCACCACCTGGTACTGGTAATAGTGCTGCAGTCGGTTGGGGTTGTCGCCGTAGCGGCCGTCTTTCGGCCGGCGGCTGGGCTGCACGTAGGCGGCCTTCCACGGTTCGGGGCCGATGGCGCGCAGGAACGTGGCGGTGTGGCTGGTGCCCGCGCCCACTTCCATGTCGTAGGGCTGCAGCAGGGCGCAGCCCTGGTTCGCCCAATAGTTTTGCAGCGTGAGGATGATGTGTTGGAAGGTGAGCATGGGAAGCACCAGGAAACCGGCAGATTGTAGGAAGCCGTGCAAGAAAGCCGTTGCCGTCAGCCGCGGGCTTGATCGGCGCCCTGGCGCCGACTTCACGGCATGCGTTTGCGTGCCAGCAGAGTTGCCACGCCCAGCGCCAGCAGGCACAGCAGCACGATGGGCGCGTAGCTCCAGCGCGAGGCCATCCAGGCGAAGGGCGTGGTGCCGGCATAGCCTTGCACCTGGCCGGCGAGCACGCCCACGGTGAAGGGCTGCAGCATGGCCAGCACGCGGCCGTCGGCGCCGATGATGGCGGTGGCGCCGGTGTTGGTGGCGCGGATGGTGGGGAGCTGGAATTCGAGCGAGCGCATGCGGGCGATTTCCAGATGCTGCGGAATCACGATGGTGTCGCCGAACCAGGCCAGATTGGTGAGGTTGGCGATGATGTTGGGCGCATGCGCGGGGTTGCGAAAGCGCTGCGCGAGCTGCTCGCCGAACAGGTCTTCGTAGCAGATGGTGGGCGCCACCTTGTCGCCATGCACGACGAAGGGCGGCTGGTCCAGCGTGCCGCGGGCGAAGTCGCCCAGCGGCATGTTCATCAGCCGCACGAACCAATGAAAACCATAGGGAATGAATTCGCCGAAGGGCACCAGATGCGCCTTGTCATAGCGGTAGGGGGCCGGGCCGCCGAGGCCGAGGATGCTGTTGGTGTACTGGTTGGCGCCGCGTGTCAGCGGAATGCCCAGCAGCGCCTGGGCGTGGTGCGCCTTGAGTGCCGCGGTGATGGCGCTCAGGTAGTGCGGCGGCAGGTCCTCGGGCAGCACCGGCACACCGGTTTCAGGCGTGACGATGAGGTCGGCGCGCAGGCTGGAGAGCCAGTCGCCGTACATGTTCAGCGTCGGCCCCAGGCGCTCGGGCTGGAACTTCTCGCTCTGCGGCACGTTGCCCTGCAGCAGCGCCACGCTGATGGGCTGGCCGATCGGCTGGGTCCAGCGCTGGTGGGTCAGTTGCTGGCCGGCCGCGGTCAGCAGCACCAGCAGCGCCACCGCCAGCGCCGCGCCGCGCACGCTCACCTGGGTGAGCAGCGCCAGCAGGGCGGCGGCCAGCGCGGCGGCGAAGTCCACACCGTACATGCCGAGCAGGGGGGCGTAGCCTGCCAGCGGGTTGCCCACCTGCGCATAGCCCAGCGCAGCCCAAGGAAAGCCGGTGAACACCGTGCCACGCAGCACTTCCGCCAGGGTCCAGGCGGCGGCCAGTGCCAGCGCCGCGCCAGCGCCGCGTGCGGCGTGCCACGGTTCGCGCGAGGCCGGCGGCGCCAGCGCCGCTGCCAGGGCGCAGGCCAGGGCCGGGTAGATGGCGAGGTAGGCTGAAAACAGCAGCACGGCCCCGCCCGCCAGCAGCGCCGGCATGCCGCCATACACCGCCATGCTGATGTAGAGCCACCACAGCCCACCGGCGAACCAGCCGATGCCGAACAGCAGCCCGAGCCAGGCGCCGCGTTTGGCGCGGGCGATGGCCGTGCTTGCCGGTGTGCGCCACAGCAGGGCGATGAAGATGGCCAGAATGAGGATGGAGAAAGCGCCGAACTTGGGCCGCCCGAAGGTCTGCGCCAGCGCCAGGCCAAGCCACAGGGCCAGCAGGGCGGCGGACAGGCCGCGCCAGCGCGCGGCGGCAAGGTTCGGTTTCAGGGCCGGGTTCCTTCCGACAAGCGGCGCCGGCCGCTCCAGATGGCCCAGACGCCCAGGCCGATCCAGCCGCCAACACAGGCCAGGAACAGACCGGGCTGCCCAGCGCGGTGGATGAACGGGCTGGCGTTGAACAAGGGCAGCGCGGTGACGCCGAAAGCCGCGCCGACGAGGGAGGCGAGCAGGATGATGGCGCCGAGCAGGATGCGCACGCGCGCCCGCCAGCGGCGGATATGCGCAGGGTGGTCGGGCAGGGTGCGGCGTTGCTCAGGCATAGGGATCGGCGATGCCCAGCGTCAGCAACAGCGCGCGCTCGGTGGCTTCCATGCGCTCGGCGTCGGCTTCCAGCTCGTGGTCCCACCCCATCGCGTGCAGCACGCCGTGCACCACCATGTGGGCGTAGTGGGCGGCCAGGTCTTTGCCCTGCTCGGCGGCTTCGCCCGCGATCACGGCGTCGCACAGCACGATGTCGGCAGCGGGCGGCCAGGGCTGGTAGTCGAAGGTCAGCACATTGGTGGCGTAGTCCTTGCCGCGGTAGGCGCGGTTGAGTTCGCGGCCTTCTGCGGCGTCGACGAAGCGCAGCGTGATTTGCGCGGGTTCGATGGGCGCGGGCTTGGCCTTGCGCAGGCGGGCGTTGGCCGGGCCGCAACGCAAGGCGGCACGCACCCAGCGCTGCAGCTTGTGGCGGGGCAGCGCGCTGCGGTGCGTGCCGCTGGCGAATTGCACCGACAGCTGCAGCAGCGGAGCGGCGGTACGCAGGGCTTGCATGTCGGTTGCGCTTCAGTTGGCGGTTTTGGCGCGCTGGGCCGGCTTGCGCTGCGCAGGTTTAGTCGCGGCCGCAGCCGCAGCTCCGCCCTGCGCTTGGCTCTCCGCCCGCTCATAAGCCTCCACGATGCGCGCCACCAGCGGATGGCGCACCACGTCCACCGTGGTGAAGCGGGTGATGGCCACGCCGCGCACATCTTGCAGAATGCGCTCGGCCTGGGTCAGCCCGCTGAGCGCGCCGCGCGGCAAATCCACCTGGCTCAGGTCGCCGGTGATGACGGCGCGCGAGCCGAAGCCGATGCGGGTGAGGAACATCTTCATCTGCTCCGGCGTGGTGTTCTGCGCCTCGTCCAGAATGATGAAGGCGTTGTTCAGCGTGCGCCCCCGCATGAAGGCCAGCGGCGCGATCTCGATCGTGCCGCGCTCGAACAGCTTTTGCGTGCTCTCGAAACCCAGCAGGTCGTAGAGCGCGTCGTACAAGGGGCGCAGATAGGGGTCGATCTTCTGCGCCAGGTCGCCAGGCAGGAAGCCCAGGCGCTCGCCGGCCTCCACCGCCGGGCGCGTCAGCACCAGGCGCTCCACCGCATTGCGCTCCAGCGCGTCCACCGCGCAGGCCACGGCCAGGAAGGTCTTGCCGGTGCCGGCCGGGCCGAGGCCCACGGCCAGGTCGTGGCCGAGGATGCTGCGGATGTACTCGGCCTGGCGCGGCGTGCGCCCGTGCAGATTGGGGCGGCGGGTGTGCAGCACGGGCTCGTCGGCCGCGGCCTCCAGGTTCGGCTCCTGCCCTTGCGCGGCCTGGGTGAGTTCGAGCTGAATGTCCTCCAGCCCCAGCGCCTTGTCGGCGCGCAGCCACAGGGCTTGCAGCAGCGCCTGCGCGGAGCGGGCCCGCGTGCCTTCCAGCGTGAAGCGCTGCTCGCGGTGGCGGATGACGATATCGAAGGCGATTTCGATTTGCCGCAGATTTTCGTCCAGTGGCCCGCAGAGATGGGCGAGGCGGACGTTGTCGGGAGGCGAGAACTGCTGTTTGAGAATCAAGGAGGTCAGCTGGCAAAAGTGGCGTCGCCACGCTGGGCGACATGGCCGCAATTGTGCGACATGCGTGCGACAAGCGGGCCAAGGCGGGCCGATGTTGGGGAACGCGCACACAACGCGCGCGCGTTGTGGAGCGGGCCGGCATCATCCCTACAATGCGGGTTGACAAATCTCGAATGCGGTTTGTGTAAGCGCTCCGAGCTCCCAGGCCACCATTCAAGCCCATGCCCCAAGCCCAACGCTGCACCCTGATCGTCGAAGACCTGGCCGAGTCGCGCACCGCCATGGCGCGCCTGCTGAGCCAGGTGCTGCCCGAGCTTCCCGTGTGCGAAGCCAGCACCCGCGCCCAGGCCGAAAGCCTGATTCGCAGCCGCACCATCGAACTGGCGCTCATCGACTTCGGTCTGCCCGACGGCAGCGGCCTGGACGTGTTGCGCACGCTGCACGCGGCCCAGCCGCAGGCGCGCGCCGTGGTCATCACCATGTTCGACGACGACGCCCACCTGTTTCCCGCGCTGCAGGCCGGCGCTTTTGGCTATGTGCTGAAAGACCGGCCGGAAATCGAGCTGGTGGCGCAGTTGCGGCGCATCCAGGAAGGCGAGCCGCCGCTCAGCTCCTCGGTGGCGCGGCGCATGCTGATGCATTTCGCCGCGCTCAAGGGCCAGGCAGGTACCTCGAACGCATCGGGCACAGCCGATGGCGAAACGAAGTGGGGCCGCCGCGTGACCGACGCGGGCGGCACGCCGCCGGCCGGCCCGCACGATCTGACGCACCACCTCAGCCCCCAGGCCAGGGCGCGGCACGGCATGGTGGAGGAGCCCGAAGTCATTCTCACCGAGCGCGAAACCGAGGTGTTGCAACGCGTCGGCAAGGGCTACACCCTGCCGGAAATCGCGCTGCAGCTGGGTTTGTCGCGCCACACCGTGGCCGATTACGTGAAGCAGATCTACCGCAAGCTCGACATCTCCTCCCGCGCCGAAGCCGCGCTGGAAGCCGCGCGCCGCGGTCTGGTCCGCTGAGCGCTGCGGCTCCAGCCATGCCTGCGCAGGGCTGGACAGCGCGAAGGGTCTGCCGGCCTACGAGCCGGCTGCCTACCGGCGCTGCGGCTCCAGCCATGCCTGCGCAGGGCTGGACAGCGCGAAGGGTCTGCCGGCCTACGAGCCGGCTGCCTACCGGCGCTGCGGCTCCAGCCATGCCTGCGCAGGGCTGGACAGCGCGAAGGGTCTGCCGGCCTACGAGCCGGCTGCCTACCGGCGCTGCGGCTCCAGCCATGCCTGCGCAGGGCTGGACAGCGCGAAGGGT
>NZ_JBTRXV010000095.1:0-13517 GCF_054608695.1 Thiomonas sp. | reverse complement strand
CCTGCTCCAGCGTGGCCGAGGTCTCTTCCACCGAGGCGGCCTGCTCGGAGGCGGCCTGCGACAGGCTCTGCGAGGTGGAGGACACCTGGGTCGAGGCGCTGGAGAGATTGTCGGCAGCCGAACGTACGGTGGACAAGGTGGCGGTGAGCTTGGCCACCATCGCCCCCAGGGCCTGGAGCAAAGCCCCGGTCTCGTCGCGTGCGCTGCTGTGCACTTGCACCGACAGATCGCCTGCAGCCACCTTCTGCGCCACCCCAACAGCTTCGCCCAGCGGGCGGGTGATGGAACGCGTCATCCAGATGCCGCCGAAAATGGCGAGCAGGATGGCGACGCCGCCAGAAACCAGGCTCAGCCACAATCCGCGCGCGAAATCGGCCTGGCTGGCGGCGTACAAGGCATTGGTCTCGCTTTCCTGAATCTTCCCCAGGTCCTGCATCGTGATGCGCATCTGGCGAAGCAATGGCATCGATTTCTGCAGATATTCGCTGCTGGCATAGCCGTAGTTGCCCTGCTGGATCTGCTCGAAGACCTTCGCCAGGATGGGCCGGTTGCGCGCGATGAGGTTCAGTATCTGGCCGACTTTTGCCTGAACCTCGCTTGAAACGGGCAGACCCTTGAGCTCCTTCAAGGCCGCGTTGGTGCTGCTCTGGCTGGCTTTGACGGCCGCCGCGTCCTCGCCCGTGAGATTTTGCTGCAGCAGGGTGCGCAAGGTGATGCGGGACGTGCCTTGAAAATTGCCGTACGCTGTGTTCAGGAGCCGTTCCGCGCGAAGCTGGTTATCAACCAGATCATGCGAACGGTCGTTGATGCTTTTCATCTGCGTCAGCCCGAACCCGACGGTGAGCAGGAGCAGCACGACCAGGAGGCCGAAACCCAGGCCTAGTCGAATGCTGATTTTGAGGTGTTTGAACATGGGGTTTCCTTCGATTGTGGTCAGGTCTCAGGCAGCGACGGCAGCGGATGGCGCCATGCTGGTTTGCCGCGTCACGCGGGACAGGAGCGCGGTGACGTCGAGAATCAGCGCGACATCGCCGTTGCCGAGGATGGTCGAGCCGCTGATGCCTTGCAGATGGGCGAACAGGGCGCCCAGGGGTTTGATCACGGTCTGGTATTCGCCGAGCAGGGCGTCGACCACCAGACCCGCGCGCTGGCCTGCCGCCTGCACCACGACGACGTTGCGCCGCAGGGGAGACGCATGCGCCGCCTCGTCGCCGCCGAGCATGTCGCGCAGGTGCAGCAGCGGCAGAACCTCGCCGCGCAGGTTGATGTAGCCGAGTTGGCGGGGGCCGGGGTGGTACTCCATGCACTCGACCACCGCGTCGAGCGGCAGCACATAGGTACGCCCGGCGCTGTCCACCATGAAGCCGTCGATGATGGCCAGGGTCAGCGGCAGGCGCAGGCGCATGGTGGTGCCCCGGCCGGCGGCGCTTTGAATGTCGATGGTGCCGCGGATGGCTTCGATATTGCGCCTCACGACATCCATGCCCACGCCGCGGCCGGAAAGGTCGGTGAGCTTTTCGGCCGTGGAGAAGCCGGGTTCGAAAATCAGGCTCCAGACGTCGGCGTCGGGCAGCGTGTCGGCCGCTTCGGCCGACAGCAGGCCGCGCTCCACCGCCTTGGCGAGGATGCGCTCGCGGTTGAGCCCGCCGCCGTCGTCGGCCACCTCGATGAGGATGCTGCCCGAATCGTGGCAGGCCGACAGGCGCAGCGTGCCCTGGGCCGGTTTGCCGCGGGTCGCGCGCACATCGGGCGCCTCGATGCCGTGGTCCATCGCGTTGCGCACCAGGTGCATCAGCGGATCGGCGATGCGCTCGACCAGGGTCTTGTCCATCTCGGTGTCCGCCCCCTGGATGACCAGCGCGATGTCCTTGCCCAGTTCGCGCGAGGTGTCGCGCACCACGCGCTGGAAGCGGGCGAAGGTTTCGCCGATCTCGACCATGCGCAGCTTCAGGGCACGTTCGCGAATTTCTTCCACGAGACGGGACACTTGTGCCGCTGCTTCGAGTTGCGCTGGGTTTCGCGACTGCTGCGCATGCAGGGCATTGCCGGCGCTGGCGATGACCAGTTCGCCAACCAGATTGATGAGCAGGTCGAGCTTGTCGGCGGCGACGCGCAGCATCTGGCTGTCGCGCGAGCGCTTGTCCTTGATCTGCTTTTGCTTGTCCAGCGCGGCTTGCACGATAGGCTCGCGCGTGGCGCCTTCGCGAACCAGGATTTCCCCCAGCGGGGCATGCTTGCCAGCCTGGGTTTGTTCCTGTTGCTGAGCGTTCAGGGCTTCGGTCAATTCCTTGGGTGTCAGGGTGCCAACCTGTACCAGGATGTCGCCCACACGCATGTCATCCTCGGGTAACGAACGGATGAGTTCGATGTAGTCGGCGACGCGGCTGTGCGCTGGCAAGATGCTGATCGCGCTGACCCCACGCACGAATTCAAAAGCGGATTCGATTTCCGCCTTGGTGGCGTCACTGCGGAAATTGATTTCGAAGCCTAGATAACTGGTTTCCGGGTCCATCGCGTCGAGCGCCGGCAGCGCGTCCGTCAGCGTTGCCAGACCGACGATCTCTCCCAGGCCGCGTAGATAGCGAATGAAGGCCAGCGGATCCATGCCGTTGCGCAGGCAGTCTGGCCCGAAGCGCAGCGAGATGTGCCAGGTGGCCGTCATCGCCGCGCCTTGCGGCAACACCTTGACGGTGGGTGCGTCGTCATGGCCCATGGGAATTTGCCGCATGGCCTGAGGCGCGGCAACCGTAACCGCCAACGAAGCGGGTTGCTGCAAGGACTGCAGTCGCACGACCAAGGCTTGCTCTGCGGCTGTGCCGCCGATGCAGGAACCGGTTTGGGCAATCTGCTCAATCAGACCTGCCAAATGATCGCGACCATCCAGCAGCGTGTTGACCACGCCCTCGTTGGTCTCGGCTTTGCCTGCGCGCATCTGGTCGAGCAGACTCTCCAGGTGATGGGTGAAGCGGACGACGCCGTCCAGGCCGAACAAGCCCGCCGATCCTTTGATGGTGTGTGCGGCGCGAAACAGCGCGTTGACGGCTTCCGGGTCAGCGCCGGCGTCGAGCCCGAGCAGACCCTGCTCCATGCTGACCAGCAACTCCTGGGCCTCGACGATGAAGGACTGCAGGGCTTGCTGCATCTGTTGTTCGAAGTTCATGCCTTGTCCTTGGGCGCTTTGGCCGCGCCGTGTTCAACCACCGGGTCACCGAAATAGGGCAGCAGGCTGCAGAGTTGCAGGGCGTCGAGCACGGCGGCGCTATGCGAACTGAGTTTGAGAGCGTGCCCCAGATTGCTCGCCATCTGCTTGGCGGCCAGCAGCAACTGCAGGCCGGCGACATCGATCTCGTCGACCTCGGATAGTTGCAGTTCCAACACCGGGTGTTGCTGCACCAGGGCGACGAGGCGCTCGCGCACAGTGGAAGCAGCGTAGATGTCAAGCGCGCCGCGCATGTGCACGCTGCCAGTGGTTCCTGAGGGCTGCTCAAGCGTGGTCATCGTGGGAACCTCATGGAGCAATCAGTTTGGATACGGCCGCCAGCATTTGCGCGGGCTGGAAGGGCTTGACCACCCAAGCGCGCGCCCCAGCGGCCTGACCTTGCGCCTTCTTGTCTTCCTGGTTCTCGGTGGTGAGCATGATGATGGGGGTGAACTTGTAGTCGGGCTTTTGCTTGACCTCCTTGACCAACGTGATGCCGTCCATATTGGGCATGTTCACGTCGCTGATGATGAGGTGAATCTTGCGGCCGTCGAGCTTGGTCAGAGCATCGACGCCGTCACAGGCTTCGATAACCTCATAGCCCGCGCTGGCGAGTGCAATATTGACCACTTGGCGCAGCGAGGCCGAGTCGTCGACGATGAGAATGGTTTTAGCCATGGGAGGTTTCGGGAGTTGAGGGAAACAATGCGAGTGCTTAGAAAAAGGTGATGTCGCCGCCATCCAGCACTTCTGTGATGGCTTGCCCATCATGGTTCAGACGCTGTTCCTGGGTCGTGTAGCCATTGGCGATGCCTTGCATATAGGCCGCAACATCCAGGCTGGCCTCATCGTGCGCAGCCGCGAGAAAACCACGGACTCGCTCGTTCAATGCATCCAGGCTCTGTCGGGCGTGGACCAGGATCTGGCTGACGCGATCCTGGAATTGCAGGGAGACCAGCACCTGTGCGATTTCCTGGCGCATCTGGTTGCTTTCCTTTTGCAGGATGTCGGTGGACGAAGTCAGGCCACTTGTGACCTGCCGCAATCTCTCCAGCACCTGTTGGACTGATCGCTCTGATTCCGCCAGTGACTGCTTTTCTTCAGCGTTCGACTGAGCTGCCGTCTGGGTCAGCGTTCGCATCGCACCGCTGATGACTCTGACCATCTCGGACATTTCTTGCCCAGTGTCACGCGACTGCACCGAAAGCCGGCGCACTTCATCGGCAACCACGGCGAAGCCGCGCCCGTTTTCACCAGCCCGGGCCGCTTCGATCGCAGCGTTGAGAGCTAGAAGATTGGTTCTGGAAGCCAGCGCGGAAACTTGGTCTGCCATTTTCTGGAGAGCATTCGCATGTCCGGTGACCTGCATGACGTCGCCCATCGCGGCATCACGTTTGGCGAACGCGACCTTGAGCCGCTCCATCACCGCCCCAAGAGCGCTCTGGCTTTGCGCAAAGACGGCAACAGTCCCATCCTCACCTTCTGTGCCCATGGCCGTTTGTGAAGCCCTGACGGCGTTCTCCAGACTTCCATAGAGACTGGAGAAGCGCTGGCTCAGTTGCAGAATGGCCGTCTCCATCTGGACGCGGCCGGCGTCGATCTGTTGCCCAAGAATGGGAAGCGCTTCGCCGCAGAGGGAGGCAATCTGCTCGGATCGCGGTTTCTGTAGGTCTTGGCTTTTTGCAGGGTCTGACATGGGCGTCAATATTCCGTCGTGATGGCTGGCTGACAACCGAATGAGGATGACGCCTAGGCGCGCTGCGTGGCGGTATCGATCGCCTTGCGCAGCGCAGTGCCCAGCTCTTCGGCGACGAACTTGGCCACGTAGCCTTCGGCACCGACATTTCGCGCATGATCCTCGTTGGCCTGGCCGGTGAGCGAGGAGTGAATCACAACCGGAATGCGCTTCAAGCGTTCGTCATCCTTGATCTTGCGGGTCAGGGTGAAGCCATCCATCTCGGGCATTTCCAGGTCAGTCAGTACGGCCGCCACCTTGTCGCCTACGCTCTTGCCTTCGGCTTTCGCATCATTCGCCAGCGCCTGCAGCTTGTCCCAGGCTTCCTTGCCGGTCTTGGTCATGACGTAGGGCGCATGTAGGGCCTGCAACACCTTTTCGATCTGGCTGCGGGCGACGAAGGAGTCGTCGGCGGCAAGGATCACGGACCCGGGCGGCAATTCCAGCTTCTGGCCGACCTGCGCGGCATTGACCTCCTGCACGCGCGAGGGCAGCACATCGCGCAGCACCTTCTCCACGTCCAAGACGAGGGCCAGGCGGGTCTTGTCGCTGTCAGCATCAAGCCGCGCAATGCTGGTCACCATGCCGCCCACCGCATTGGCTTCGGCCGAGAGCACTCGGCTCCATTCCAAGCGCATGATTTCCTCCACCTCCTCCACCGCAAAGCCTTGCACCGAGCGTTCGTACTCGGTCACGATGAGGATGTTCAGCGCCTTCGGCTTGCAACCGACCAGTGCGGGCAGGTCGATCACGGGCACGATCTGCCCGCGGATATTGGCCACGCCAAGGACATGCTGCGGTGCGCCCGGCATCGCCGTGATCGATGGCATCACCAGCGCCTCGCGCACCTTGAACACGTTGATGCCGAAGATCTCGCGCCGCCTTCCGTCGTCTTCGCCGAGGCGGAAGAGCAACAGCTCAAATTTATTGGTGCCCGCAAGGCGCGAGCGTTCGTCGACTTCCTGGAGAACGGTGGACATGGGAGGCTCCGTGTGCTGGATGGATTGGATGGATTGGAATGTCGGGGTCAGGGCACGAGCGCCATCAGCGCTTCAACACGTTCGGTGATGGCGTTGCTTGCGAGTTCGAGTTCGGCGGCGAGTTTTTCGATGCGCGGCTGGTCGCCGGCGCGAAGCGCCTCGACCAGCGCCTGGCCGGTGGCGTGCACGTTTTTGTGTGCGCCCTCGGCTGCGCCGAAACCTGCGTTAGAGCCGAAGTAGCTTTGGGCCGGACCGTAGTACCACTTGCCGAAGTAGCAGGCGCGGTCGTTGGACAGGTCCAAGTCGACGGTCTTGCCGGTTTGCGCCGCGGCGAGCAGGTCGCCGATCCAGGCGTCGTGCATCGCCAGAGAGATGCGAAGAGCCACTCCTGGGCTGCTGAATTTGCCCATTTCGGCTGCGCCCTGTTTGAGTTGGATGCGTGCCTGACCTACGGTTTCGAACATCGCTTCGAACTGGCCGGCCAGGGTCTGCAGTGTCTGGCTGGCGAGTTCGCCGCTTTGCTGCTGGTCGTGGGCATCGGCGACGAGTTTTTCCATCTGTGCGCGCTGCGCGGCCGCGACCTGCAGCACGCTGTCCATGGTGCGGCGCACGCCGGTGGTGGCTTCCTGCACATTGCCCATGAAGTTGCCCACCTGTTCGATGCGCTGCACGGCGCCATCCATGTCCCGTCCGAGGTCGGCGGAGTTGTCGCGGATGGCCAGGGTCAGATCGTCGATCCGGCGGGTGATCTCTGCGGTTTTGCGCGCAAGATTTCGCACTTCGCCGGCGACGACTGCGAACCCCCGGCCCGCCTCGCCTGCACGCGCAGCTTCGATCGCGGCGTTGAGCGCGAGCAGATTGGTCTGGTTGGCCACATCCTGGATGCCGGCGGTGAGCTGCTCGACGGTCTGTACCGACTCGACGAAGCTGGCGAGCTTGCCCTGGGTGGAGGCGACGAAGCGGCTGACGTCATGGACCTCTTCCTGAACCGCGTCGAGCGCCTTCTGGCTGCGTGCAACGTTCTGGGAGGTGACATGGGCCTTGTCCTGCAAGTCCTGCATGCCCGCGGACGCGGTCTGCGTGCGGGTGGCTGCGAGTTGAAGGCGCTGCGCTGTGCCGAGCACCTGGGAGGAAAGCTCGGCCAACTCGGTCTGAAAGCCTGAGACCTTTGCCTCGGCGAATGCCAGGCTGCGCGTGGTGTGGCGCACGGTGTCTGTCCCGGCGAGGAGGGCTGAGCGCACGGCGGCGAATTGCTGCACCCAGTGGTCGGCGTCGATCAGGTCGATGGCCCGCAGTGCGCCGTCGCCCTTGCCGGTGAACAGCGCCAGTGCAGCCTGCAACACGGTTTCGCGGTCGCTTTTCAATCGAGCGAGCAGGCCGTCGGCCTGGGTGCCGAAGGCCCCACTGGCTGCGGGTTGTGCAGCCGAGTCCGCCGGCGCCGGAAGTTCCAGAAGGCTTTCCATGATGCTTTCCTCGGGTTCAGCGCGATGTGTCGCCCGCATGGATCGACTGGTGGAAGCTGGCCATGGTGTCGACTGCCGTGCGATTCAGATTCATATAGAAGACCTTGTTCTCCATCGCTTCGTCGGCCTCAGCAAGCATTTCCGGCATGTCCAGCGGGACAAGATGCGGTTCCGCGTAGTGCAATAGCGTGGAGTACATGTTGGTTCACTCTCGTGGAGTATTGGCGCTTGGCTCACTGGAAACCCAGGCGCAAATTGCCCCAATGGCGGCTCCCGATCTGGATGGGAACGTCGAGCTCGCGCAGAACTTCGCCCGTGTCACGGGCGTAGATCATCAGGTGGCTGGGTTTGGTGTTGTGGGCCGCTTCCAACCCGAACGCGTCGTTGAAAATGCGCATGGCGCGGTTACCGATCAAGTCTTTCTGTGGGTCACCGGTCAGCGGCTTGTCGTAAATGCTGTTGTGTGTGGCGGTGTAGCCATTGCGGTCGACGGCGAAGGCAAACCGGAAGTTCGCGCTCTGTGCCAGGATGTCGTCAAGCACGGATTGCACACGCTGCTTGAACAGATTGGTGAAACGGGTTTGGTATTTCTGCGGCTGGGTGCCGGGCACCGGGACGTATGCCTCGTCGAACAGGTCGGCCTCGGCAATGCTGCCGTCCGAGATGGCTTGTTGCAAGACGCGGGTGATGTTTGCTGCGCCTTGCAGGGCCGAGCGCGACGCCATGCTTAACTCCGAGCCGGTGTCGAAATCCAGGTTCATTTCAAGCAGGGTCTTGTTCTCGTTCAGGGTTCCGAGCAGATTGGCTGAAACCTCCTCCGATCCCTTGATGCCATCTTCCGTAGCTTGACGAATGCCGGCAGTCATCTGGCCAAAGCTGGCACTGAGTTCGGCGATCGTGTCCTGTGAGGTACGGCTCAGGCGCGCAACCTCGGAGAACACCATCTGGTTATCGACGATGCCCTGTCTGATTTCGGCAAACCCCTTCAGCACGTCAGCCATCTGCACCGCGCTGCGGCTGACGGCAACGCCTAGACTTTCGGAAGAGCTGTGCGCAACGGAGACGGAATCACGGATGGTCTCGATCGAATTGCCGGCGGTCACCGCGGTTTCGGCGGCCTTGCTGGCCAGGCGCCGCACCTCGTCGGCGACCACGGCGAAGCCTCGTCCCGCCTCGCCAGCGCGCGCAGCTTCGATGGCTGCATTGAGCGCGAGTAGGTTGGTCTGGCCGGCGATGTCCTTGATGACCTGTAAAACCCGTGTGATGTCCTGCGCGTGCGCTTGGATGCGCTCGAGGTGTTCGCGGTTACGCGTGGTTTCGACCACCAAATTTTCGAACTGTTCGCGCGCGGCGCTGACGTCCTGTTGCCGGGTCTCGGTGACGCCGGCAATGGTCTGGGCGCGTATTGCGGCTCGTTGGATTTGCGCTTCCATCGCATGCGTGGTCTGCACCACCTGTTCGACACTGGCGCCGACATTGGCGATGAGTTTGTCCAGCTCAGCCTGCCGAGTTTTGATCGTTTGTACCGAGCCTCGCGGCGAGAAATAGCCTCGTGCCGCGGCCAGCCCAACCCTGGTGGAGCCGCGCTCCCAGGCCTGCGCCTTATCGCGCAGGAAGCCCAGGATGCTGCGATAGGGTTCTGGCAGGGCAGCGATGCGCTCGGCACGCGCGTCCAGAGGCCGCAGCGCAAGGGCGTCGATCAGGTCGTCAGCCGCGTTGGGGGGTAAGGTGGCGTTCAGCATGGCATGCGTCATGTGCAGGTGGATGGTCCGGCAAGCAGTCAGGCCACGGCGCTGCCAACGTCCAGCGCATCGAACCACTGGATGAAGCGCTGGACGTTCTCGCCGGTATAGATCGCGCCGTGTTGCGGGCACAGGAACTCGATGTCGAGCTTGGACACGCGTTCGCACCAGTTACGCTTGGCCGCGTTGCTGGGCATCCAGCGCTTGTGGAAAAACGTGGCATGTTTGATGTGCGCATCGAACGCGGATGCGCTTTCGAGGTCGCGTCGGTCGACGAATGCTGAGTGGCCGGTGGGCAGCATTGCTGCGCCCACGTCGCCAGAGAACAGCACCTTGGCTTGTGGGTCGTAGAGGTGGAAGTTGGCCGAGGAATGCAGGTAGTGCGCCGGGATGATCTGAAGCTTGGCGCTGCCCACGGCCAGTTCGCCGCCTTCATCCGCAATGCCCTGAATGCTGGCCTCCAATGCCCCGTAGTGACGGATGAAGCTCACCCACAATTGCGGGGTGTGCCAGGTGATGTCGGGGTTGCAGGCATTCCACAGCGGCAGGCTCGACGCGATGTCCGGGTCCTGGTGGCTGACGAAGGCCTGTTTGATGGAGGAGGGTGGCAGCACATCGACCAAGGCCGAGAACACTTGGGGAAAGACCTCGAAGCCGCCGGGATCGCACAGCAGTGTGTGGCCATCGACCTGCAAGGCGTAGACGTTCGAGTCGACGACGCGCGGTTCGTCCTGGTCGTAGACGGTGAACCATTGGTGTTGACCTTCGGAATAGAACTTTTCGGCTTTCATGGAAGAACCTTTTCGATGTGTTCGGCATAGGTGCGCAGCAGATCGCGCACCTGCACCACGGCGTTGTCCATATCGGAGGAAACCTGGGCCAGCGCAGCGCGCCCATCGCCCTTGAGCGCAGCTTCGATGCGGCCGTTGACGACCACGTATTCGAGTTCCGCAACGACGCTCTCGAAGCGGGCGAGCGCTTGGCTCAGGCGTGTACCGGCACGTCTGCTTTGTTCGTTGCGCGCGAGCAGTTGTTGCTGGCGCTGCTTGACGGCGCGCTCCAGTCCGGGAGCCTTTTGCCGAACGGCGTCCGGCAGGACGCTGAGTTTTTCGATCAGATGGGTGTCACGCAGGGCTTGCATGAAACCCTGCATCAGAGGCAGGACGGCGTGCTGCACATCGGCTGCCGCGCCCTGGAGTTGCTGTGCGCCTTCGCGAAACGACTGCGCAACCACGCCATAGCCGGCTAGGACCTTGCCATGGCGTTTGACCAGAACCTGGGCGTTCAGGGCCTTTCGATCAATTTCGCGCAGCCGGCGCTGTAACTGGCCCTGAAAGGCGAAGGTGGCATCGGCGACACCGACGAAGCTGTGACGCATTTGCGCGATGGTGGGGGATGTCATGGCTTGTTCCTTCAAGCGGCCTGCGCCGTACGCATGGCTCGGGTGAGCGCCTGCATGTCGAGGATGAGCACGACGTCACCGCTGCCGGAGATGGTGGCGCCCTGGTACCACGTCGACTGGGCGGAGATATCGAGCGGCTTGACCACTGAGTCCTCGGTACCCACTGCCTCGGAGACGATCAGCAATCCTTGTTCGGTGAGAATGCCTTCGCAGGGATCATGCCCCAGATGCAGCGGCACACCCTGCAACTGCAGACCGAGGTCGATATAAGGGACGATGCGGTCTTGCCCCACCTGGGCCATCAACCTTCCCGAGATGCTGTGGACTCGTTCGGGGTTGATCTCCATCAGGTTGTCGACCACCGACACCGGCAAGGCATAGGTTTCGCGGCGCAACTTGAAATACAGCACCGGCAGCACGGCTAACGTCAAGGGCAATTCCAGCGTCAGGGTGGTGCCTTGATTGGGGCGTGTCGCGATGTCCACACGGCCACGTAACTGCTGCACGGCCGAACGCACCACATCCATGCCGACACCGCGCCCGGAGAGTTCGCTCACCTGTTCTTTGGTGGAAAACCCCGGAAGGAAGATCAGGTCGAGCATCTCGCGCTCGGACAGGCGCGCGGCGTCAGCCTCGGAGATGATGCCCTTGCCGAGGGCCGACCGCATGATCTTGTGAGGGTTCATGCCGCGTCCATCGTCCACCACCAGAATTTGAACCTTGTCACCCAGGTGGATGGCGGCAACTTTGAGTTTGCCTTCCTCGGATTTGCCGGCGGTCTGCCGATCTTGCGGGGTTTCCAGGCCGTGGTCCAGCGCATTGCGCACCAGATGGATGAGTGGGCCCGATAGAGCGTCAATCACGGTCTTGTCGATTTCCACATCTTCGCCTTCGAGTTCCAGGCGCACCTTCTTGGAGAGATTGCGGCTGGCGTCGCGCACCACGCGCGGCAGACTTTGGAACAGGCGTTTGCAGGGTTGCATGCGCAGGCGCATGACGGTGCTTTGAAGGTCGTTGACCGCCAGGTCGGTCTCGCGCACCATGCGCACCAGAGCCTCGTCCCCCTGGTTCAGGCGCGCTACGGCGGCCGACAGGCGGTTGCGCAGCAGCACGAGTTCGCCAACCTGGTTCATCGCCTGGTCCAGGCGCGCGGAGTCGACGCGGATGGTCGTGTCTTCACGGCTCTGTGGTTCGGCGCTCGGGGTGGCGGGCGCAGGTGGCGTCGAGCTGGCGGCAGCGGCCGCGTGCTGTGCCGTGGCTGGGGCCGTTGGTGTGGTGGCGATACCTGGTGCGCCGCCCTTGCCGTAAAGCGAGTCGAGCGTCTGGTCGAACAGTGCTTCCAGATCGTCCTCGTGTTTGGCCTCTGCGACTGGGGCGGTACTTGCCGGTTTTTTCTCAACGTACAGGCCAATCTGGCCCGTGACATCGGCGCGGGGTTCCAACCAAGTGTGCCCAGCTTCAGCATGTCGGGGCGCCTCGCGTTCAGCGGGCTTTGGCTGAGCTGAAGCAGTTTGCTCGCCGCGGGCGTAGGCCTGCACCAAGGCTCCGAGCTCGGCAGGTCCGGGTTGGGGATTTTCCCCTTGGGCCATTTCATCAAGCATGCGCTCGATCACGTCGGTGGAGCGCAGGATGGCGTCGATCATGCCGCTGTCGGCGGTCAGCTTGTGTGCGCGCAGCTTGTCGAGCAGATCCTCGAGGTGGTGGCACCAGTCCACCATATGCTGCGCCTCGAGAAAACCGGCGCCGCCCTTGAGGGTGTGGAACGCGCGGAAGATGGCACCGAGCACGCCAGCGTCGGCGGGAGCGGCCTCCAGGCGCAGCAACTGGCCCTGAGCGTCAGCCAGAAGCTCGCGCGATTCGGCAATAAATTCCTGCAGGATGTCATTGTCCATGGCCATCTTGGTCCTCAGATTCCGAGCTCGGCGAGCAGGTCATCGACGTTGCTCTGGTCCATGCGTTGGCCGCTGAAGGTGTCGTCGGCAGCAGTGGCCTCGCCTTGCACGTAACCGAGGTGCAGCAACGCGTCCTGGATGCGCTGCTCCACGGCCTGCAGCAGGGAGATGGTTTTTTTCAGTCTCTGGCCGGCCAAGTCCTGGCCCTGCTGACTGGTGAGGATGGCTTGCAGATGCGCGTCCAGAAGGTCCAGCCGGGTGTCGATGAAGTCGCCGTTGGTGGCTCGAATTGCGGCCACTTCCAACTGTGCGGCTTCCACCGCTTCCAGCGTCGCCATGGCTTGCTGCTCGCTCAAGGCCAAAGCTTCCTGCAGTGGATGGCTGGCGCCGGGAAGATCGTGGGAAGCGTGCATGATGCGTTGCACGCCTTCCGTCAGCAGCGCGTCGGCCTCGCGCAGGTTATGAACGGCGGCAGAGGGCAGCGCTTGTTGGGCCACTGGGTCATTCATGACGTCTGCACTCCATTGAGCCGCTGAAGGATGGCGTCAATCTTGGCTTTCAGTGTGTCGGCCGGGAAGGGTTTGACGATATAGCCGTTCACCCCTGCCTGCGCTGCGATCAGAATGTTCTCTTTCTTGGCTTCAGCCGTCACCATGAGCACGGGTAAGGCGCGGATGGTCGCATCGTCCGAGGCACGAATATGGCGCAGCAGATCGATACCCTGCATATTGGGCATGTTCCAGTCGGTCACGACAAACTCAATGCCTCCGGCCTGGATACGCTTCAAGGCCTGTACGCCGTCCTCGGCCTCGTCGATGGTGCCGGTGACATGTCCGGTCTGCATCAGCAGACCCCGAACGATGCGCCGCATCGTGGGGAAATCGTCAACAACAAGGAATTTCAAGGACGCACTCCAAGACAAGTCGTGAAACATGGGCTTGCAAGTGATGACGGCACAACTCGGGCGGACTTGATGGCGGGTATGACAGGAATGGTGTTGGTGTTGCGCAGCAAGGGGGCTAAGGCGACGCTGAACAAGTTCCCGTGATGCAGCGCGCCGCGCATCGGGATGGGATGCAAGGCGCAAACCACAGCCATAGCCAT
>NZ_JBTRXV010000094.1:0-13851 GCF_054608695.1 Thiomonas sp. | reverse complement strand
GGAGTGAATCGGACCCCGGCAAAATCGGCTTCCGGCCTTGACTTCCGGCGGCCGGGCCGCTTAAATGTGCGCTTCTCGCCCAGGTAGCTCAGTCGGTAGAGCAGAGGACTGAAAATCCTCGTGTCGGTGGTTCGATTCCGCCCCTGGGCACCATTCCAACCGACGGATTTGCCGGGATTTTCCGGATGCCTCTCCCGGAAGCTCTGCCGTTTTCTGACACTTTTCTGACAGTCGGGAAAAATCCCGGTTTCGTCCCCCTGCGCCTCCCTGCGTCGGCGGACGGGCAGAAAATGCGAGTCCGGTTGCTATACGCAGCTCCCCTTGCGAGGAGCTGCCATGCCGTACCCTTTTCCCCTCACCCATTTTCTGGACCTTTCTGCGCGCCCTGGGCGTTCCCGTTCCGACCGGGAGCAGGAGACGGGGGGAGGCCCCCATGGCTAAACCCTATCGGGAAGGACATCTCTGGTCCTTCCGGCTGCGGGTGCAGGGCCAGGATCTCTACCGCACGGGTTTCGCGACGGCCGAGACCGCGCGCCGGGAGCATGACCGGCTGAAACACACCCTCTGCGCGGCCGGCAAACCTGCGCATGCTGGCCCCTTCCAGGCGACGCTGGGCCAGGCACTGCAGACCTATGCCCTGGAGCGCTTCCCTTTCATGAAAGGCGCGCGCCAGGATGCCAGCCGCGTCAACCGGTATCTCCGGGAAGCGGGGCTGGAAACGGTTCGCGTTGCCCCGCCCGCGCCGTCAGAACCTTTGCCTACCGCCCGTACCGTCCACTGGTCGGTACAACTGGATCCGGTCCACAAGTCCCGCTCCATTCCCCAGGGACTGCACGCGCACCGCGCCCGGCAGGCGGCGCGAAGCACCGGAACGGACCGCATCCGCAAGCAGTTGGCCCGAACCACCATGGCGCAGATACTGCCCTATCAATTGCAGGAGCTGCTCGATACGATGGGCCGGGAAGGCTACCAGGCGGCCACCCTGTCGCTGGAGCGGTCGTTGCTGCGCCGCCTGTTCAACTACGCCCGGCAGAGCTGGAACTGGCCCGAGCCGGTGCGCAACCCGGCGACGGGCCTCAAACTCCCCGGCGTCCAGAACGCCCGGGACCGGGTACTGACCAACGCGGAATGGCGGCAGATCTGCGAGGCTCTGGAGGATTGCCGGAATCCTTATGTCCCTCCCCTGCTGGCGCTGCTGCTGGAGACCGCCATGCGCGTCTCCGAGCCGCTGCTGCATGCCCGCTGGGGAGACATCGACTGGGCGCGTTGCCTGCTGAAGCTTCGTGACGCAAAGGCCGGTGCGCGTGATGTTCCGCTGAATCCGGGGGCGATCCAGGTGCTGCAGATGCTGCGGGGGGAGGGGATCCCCGATGACGCGGGGGTGATTTTTCCAGTGACCTATGAAGCGGTCAAAGCCGCCTGGCAGCGGGCCTGTGCGCGTGCCGGTGTGAAGAATGTCCACATTCACGACCTGCGGCACACCGCGGCGACCCGGTTTACCCTGGAGCTGAATGGGAATCTCCCTGTGCTCAAGGTGATTACGGGGCACAAAACCTATTCGCAGCTCAACCGGTACATCAATGTGAAAGCGGATGACGTGTCGCGCCTGCTGCATGGCCGCCCGCTCACCGAGGCGGATGCCCCCGCCGGACTTCATCTGTCCGTGCCCCTGTCCCCGAAAGTGGAGACGGCTGCGGCGTGTTCACCAGCGGAACCGTCATTGCCCACCAATGTGATTCCCCTGTTTCGGAAAGGAGCTATAGTCAAATCTGGTATATTAGAGATTCCTAACATGATTTAGGCGGCGTCCTGTTGTGGATCCGGCTGGGTCTCATTGGCCGGTATCCCGTCGACAAATATCACCCCGGCAAAGAGGTCTCTGAGCCTCTCTGGGTGTTGAATCCCTTTCCAGCGCTTCTCAGCCGCCTGCAGGAGTTTGAAGCTCAATCCCAAGAAACTGCTGCGAGATACGCAATTCTTGGTACGACTGGTCCGCTGGCGGACGGTGGCAAAGGTCGACTCGATGGCATTACTACTGCGGATGTGGCGCCAGTGCTCCGCCGGGAAGTCATAGAAGGTGAGGAGCACGTCGCGGTCTTTCTGGACCTTCTCTACCGCCTTCGGGTACTTGGCCTGGTAGTTGCGCACAAAGACCTGCCAGGCCTGCTCTGCCGCTTCCCGTGTCTCCGCCATCCAGATGTCCTGCAAGGCGGCCTTGGCTTTGCTCTGTAGCCGCTTGGGAAATTCATTGAGGACATTGGCGGTCTTGTGCACCCAGCAGCGCTGCTGGCGGGTAGCTGGATAGACCTCGGTCAAAGCCGACCAGAAGCCCAAGGCCCCGTCGCCGATGGCCAGCAGGGGAGCTTCCTGCACGCCCCGGGCGCGCAGGTCACGCAGTACCTCGAGCCAGGAGGTCTTCGACTCGCGCAAACCATCGGTGACGGACACGATTTCCTTTCGTCCCTCGGCAGCGTAAATCATCTTGAGGTGCCCTGTTGCTCAAAAATTTGTTATTGTTCAGTGTGAGTCACTGATGGTTTCGGCCATTGCAAAAAAACTGCGACTGACCAATTTGGCGCAAAGACCGCAACCACCCTTGGCAAGCAGGGATGAGAAAGTAGGAGGTAATAGTAGTTGAGCACACCCAATCCCTTCTTCGACCATCCCATCCTTAATTCTCCCTACGAGTATCCTCACCGTCATTGGGAGCTTGACTCGTCCGGTCAGCCAACCCAAGGAATCGTCGAAACCCGTCGTCCTGCAGAGTTCATCACACCAATCCCCCGGCCAAAAAAACGTAAGGGTGCTCAGCAGCAACTGATCCTAGATGAGGGCAAGGGGCTTTCTTCGGAAAATCAGCAGTACGATCCGAACTCGATGATCAACCTCATCCGTAAGCACGTGGATGTTTGGCGTACTCTGCCCTCGAGCCAATGGCAGGTTACACCCGAGACCGCAAGACTTCTTCAGCATTGGCGACATCACCGTTTTGGAGGCGTCCGGCCTTTTTTCTGTCAGATAGAAGCCGCCGAGACGGCCATCTGGCTTACCGAAGCTGCATCCCGCAGCGCTGCCGGAAGACGCATTCTGGAAGCTCTGGCCAACGCCAACCGCGACTCCAACCCTGAAATTGAACGACTCGCCCTGAAACTTGCCACCGGTGCAGGTAAGACAACCGTGATGGCCATGCTGATCGCCTGGCAGACGGTCAACGCCGTTCGCCGCCCTGGGAGTAAACACTTCACGCGCGGGTTTCTCATCGTGGCACCGGGCCTCACGATCAAGGATCGTCTTCGCGTCCTACAGCCAAACGACCCCGACAGCTACTACGCCAATCGGGAGCTCGTGCCCCATGACCTCATTGAGGACATCAAGCGGGCCAAGATCGTCATCACCAACTATCACGCATTCAAGCTTCGTGAGCGCATAGACATCTCCAAGGGAGGCCGTGCGCTCCTGCAAGGGCGCACCGGGGACGAACTACAGACCACCGAGACCGAAGGCCAGATGATCCAGCGGGTCATGCCCGATCTCATGGGCATGAAAAACATCCTGGTCCTCAATGACGAGGCGCACCACTGCTATCGCGAGAAGCCAAGCGACCCGGACGAGGAGGACCTCAAAGGCGAGGACAAGAAAGAGGCTGAGAAGAACAACGAAGCCGCGCGCATGTGGATTTCCGGTCTCGAAGCCGTAAACCGCAAGCTTGGCCTGGCAAGAGTCATCGACCTTTCCGCTACCCCTTTCTTCCTGCGTGGTTCGGGCTATGCCGAGGGCACGCTGTTCCCCTGGACCGTGAGTGACTTCTCGCTCATGGATGCTATCGAGTGCGGCATCGTGAAGTTGCCGCGCGTGCCCGTTGCCGAAAACATCCCTGGCAACGAAATGCCTGTTTACCGGAACCTCTGGGAGCATATCCGCAAGGACATGCCCAAGAAGGGGCGGGGCAGCGGCGCGGTACTCGACCCGCTGAAACTACCCACCCGTCTCCAGACAGCGCTTCAGGCGCTCTACGGTCACTACGAGAAGACCCACCAGCTCTGGCAGGAAAAAGGCATCCCGGTCCCGCCTTGCTTCATTGTGGTTTGCCAGAACACAGCCATATCAAAACTTGTATATGACTATGTTTCGGGCTTCTATCAGAAGCAGGAAGATGGCTCCTCCATCTTCCACAACGGAATGCTCCCGCTGTTCCGCAACTTCGACGAAACGACGGGGAATCCGCATCCCTATCCCAACACGCTGCTTATCGATAGCGAACAGCTCGAAGCCGGAGACGCCCTCGACGACAACTTCCACACCATGGCGGCTGATGAGATCGAGCGCTTCCGCCGGGACATCATCGAACGGACTGGCGATGCGCGCGCCGCCGATAACATCACGGACCAAGAACTGCTGCGCGAAGTCATGAATACCGTTGGCAAGCCGGGGCAGCTCGGGGCCAATGTCCGCTGCGTGGTATCCGTTTCCATGCTCACGGAAGGCTGGGATGCCAACAACGTCACCCACATCCTAGGCATCCGCGCCTTCGGCACCCAGCTCCTTTGCGAGCAGGTCATTGGCCGGGCACTGCGCCGCCAGTCCTATGACCTGAATGAAGAAGGCCTCTTCAATTCCGAGTATGCCGACATCTTCGGCGTCCCCTTCGACTTCACGGCCAAGCCGGTCATCGCCCCGCCCCAGCCGCCGCGCGAAACGGTCCAGGTCAAAGCCATGCGGCCCGAGCGCGATCATCTTGAAATCCGCTTCCCGCGTGTCGAGGGCTATCGGGCGGAACTGCCCGAGGAACGCCTGACCGCCACCTTCAACGATGATTCGGTCCTGGAGCTGACGCCCGACCTGGTCGGCCCGTCCATCACGCGCAACCAGGGCATTATCGGCGAAGCCGTGGACATGACGCTCGACCATCTGGAGGACATGCGCCAGTCCTCCCTGCTGTTCGAGCTGACCAAGCATCTTCTGTACACCAAGTTCCGTGACCCTGGCGAAGAACCAAAGCTCCATTTGTTTGGCCAGCTCAAACGCATCACCAAGCAATGGCTGGACACCTGCCTCGTCTGCAAAGGCGAAACCTATCCGGGCTTGCTGATGTACCAGGAACTCGCGGATATGGCCTGCAACCGCATTACCGCCGGAATCACCAACGCACTGGAGGGTCAGCGGCCCATCAAGGCCTTGCTGGACGCCTATAACCCAACAGGCTCCACGAGCCACGTCCGCTTTGCCACATCCCGTGCAGACCGTTGGGAAACCAACGGCCCGCCGATCAAAAACCATGTCAACTGGGTCATCCTGGACAGCGATTGGGAGGGCGAGTTTTGTCGCATCGCCGAGTCCCATCCCAAGGTCGTCGCCTACACCAAGAACCATAACCTGGGGCTTGAAGTGCCCTATCGCTACGGCTCCGAGGTCCGCAAGTATCTGCCCGATTTCATCGTTTTGGTGGACGACGGACACGGCCCCGAAGACCTGCTGCATCTGGTCGTCGAGATCAAGGGCTACCGCCGCGAAGACGCCAAAGAAAAGAAATCCACCATGGAGACCTACTGGATTCCCGGCGTGAACAACCTCAAGACCTATGGTCGCTGGGCCTTTGCCGAGTTCACAGACGTATTCCTGATGGAATCCGACTTCAAGGCGAAAGTGGAAAACGAGTTCAACAAGATGATCGAAGCCGCAGCGACCAAGGCTGCGGAGGGGAGCAAGTAACTATGGCCAAGACATCACAATCACAAAAGACGGTCGAATCCCTGCGCCACACGGAGGACAAGCGCAAGAACATCCCCACCGCCGAGCACCAGTCCGTGTTGGAGCAGGAACAGAAGCAACCCAAAACCCTGCGCTACCCGCGCAATACCGACCTGGACCCACAGCTTGTCTGGCGCGGCAAGGACGAGCAGGACTGGTCTGAACTCGTCGTCCATGCGCCGCCGCTCTATATCCAGGAAAAGGTCCATCCAAAAGTGCTGATCGAGGACCTGCTCAGGGAGACGAAGGCGCGAGAGCAGGCCGATCCCCAAACTGATTTCTTTGCCGATTTCAACGGTGTTCCCGAAGGCGTCGACAAGACCGAGTTCTATCAGCACGACCAGAACTGGTCGAACCGCCTGATCCTTGGGGATTCACTCCAGGTTATGGCTAGCCTCGCTGAACGCGAGGGTTTGCGCGGCAAGGTGCAGTGCATCTACTTCGATCCGCCCTATGGCATCAAATTCAACTCCAATTTCCAGTGGTCAACCACCAGCCGCGATGTAAAGGACGGCAACGCCGCACACATCACCAGGGAGCCAGAACAGGTTAAGGCTTTCCGCGACACATGGCGGGACGGCATTCACTCTTATCTCACTTATCTCCGCGACCGGCTCACCGTAGCGCGGGACTTGTTGACGGACTCGGGCTCGATCTTCGTGCAAATAGGTGATGAAAACGTGCACCGGGTGAGAGCACTGATGGATGAAATTTTTGGTGATGCAAATGCAATCTCACTAATCTCTTACCCAACATCCATTGGCCTCGGTTCTCAATTCGTAGAAAACGTTAACAACTACATCGTTTGGTATGCGAAGGATAGGGAATCTGCAACCGGCAAATGCCGCCAACTTTTTAAGGTTCTTGAGCGCGGTGAATCTGGTGCAACTCGATATTCAAAGATTCTTGCTGCTGATTTGCGCGTTAGAGATGTGTCGCGACTGACAGAGGCTGAACTTTTCGACATCGTTGAGCAGGGCGGGCGCTTTTTTACCGACCAAGGGCTTACGTCGCGTTCGGCGTCTTCCACCACAATCTATGAATTCATCCACGAAGGACGTGGGTACCGACCGACTGCGGGTGGTTGGCGGACGTCTGAAGCAGGTATGAGGCGAGTGCAATTGGCGGATCGGATTTTGAAAACAGCGTCAAAGCTCCGCTTCCGAAAGAATTTTGACGATTTTGGTGCACTTTCCACGACGAACAATTGGAATGATGTTTCGGGCGGAATTCAAACTAGAAATGATCCTAAGGTCTATGTAGTCCAGACAGCTACGAGCATCATTCAACGCTGCATCCTCATGGCAACCGATCCCGGAGACCTCGTCGTCGACCCGACTTGCGGCTCTGGCACCACCGCCTACGTCGCCGAGCAATGGGGCCGCCGCTGGATCACCATCGACACCTCGCGTGTAGCGCTGGCTCTTGCTCGTGCTCGCATCATGGGCGCGCGCTATCCCTTTTACTTGCTCGCCGACAGCCCCGAAGGACAGCTCAAGGAGGCCGAGGTAACACGCAGCGCCCCGTCCTCAAGGCCCACCTATGGCAACATCCGGCATGGCTTCGTATATGAACGGGTGCCCCATATCACTCTGAAGTCCATTGCAAACAACGCCGAGATAGAGGTGATCTGGGACAAGTTTCAAGAGAGGCTGGAGCCGATTCGTGAGCAACTGAACAAGGCCCTGGGTAAGCAATGGCAGGAATGGGAAATCCCCCGCGATGCCGATGCCGAATGGAGTGATGCAGCGAAGAAACTTCACGCCGATTGGTGGCAGGAGCGCATCGCCCGGCAGAAGGAAATCGATTCATCCATCGCTGCCAAGGCCGAGTTCGAATATCTCTACGACAAGCCCTATGAGGACAAAAAGAAGGTCCGCGTCGCCGGTCCCTTCACCGTCGAGAGCTTGAGCCCCCACCGCGTACTGGGAGTGGATGAGCACGACGAGCTGATCGATCCGCTCAAGGTTGCCGAAGACAGTGCCAGCTACGATGCTGGCCAGAGCTTCGAACAGATGATCCTCGAAAACCTCAAGAGCGCTGGCGTACAGCAGGCACACAAGGAGGACCGGATCACTTTCACCTCCATCGTCGGCTGGCCAGGCACCTACATCTGCGCCGAAGGGAAATACTTGGAGGGCGATGCGGAAAAGCGCGCGGGCATCTTCATCGGTCCCGAGTTCGGCACCGTTTCCCGGCCCGATCTTGTAGAAGCTGCCCGCGAAGCGGGGGATGCTGGATTTGATGTACTGATCGCCTGTGCCTTCAACTATGAGGCCCATGCCAGCGAGTTCCACAAGCTGGGCCGCATCCCGGTCCTGAAGGCCCGCATGAATGCCGACCTGCACATGGCCGGTGAACTGAAATCCACGGGCAAGGGCAACCTCTTCGTCATCTTCGGCGAGCCGGACATCGATATTCTCGATGATGCCGATGGCCGCATCCGCGTGAAGGTCAACGGCGTGGACGTTTTCGACCCCAGCACCGGCGACATCCGCAGCGACGGTGCCGAAGGCATCGCCTGCTGGTTCATCGACACGGACTACAACGGCGAAAGCTTCTTCGTCCGCCAGGCCTACTTCTTGGGCCAGAACGATCCTTACAAGGCACTCAAGACCACATTGAAGGCTGAGATCAACGAAGAGGCTTGGGCGACCCTGAACAGCGACACTTCACGACCATTTGACAAACCCAGGTCGGGCAGGATAGCTGTTAAGGTTATCAACCACTTGGGCGACGAGGTCATGAAGGTGTTTCGAGCATGAGCACATACGGTGGGAACACGGGAGGAAATCATGGCCAGCGCTGACCAATTGAAGGCACTCCTTAAGTCGCACCTGGAAGGTGACGATGAGCGGTTCTTTTCCATAGCCATGCAGCTTGCGGCGCATGAAGCGAAGCTTGGCCACGGCAAGCTCGCTGAAGAGCTGCGAGCGTTGGTAGATCAGGCCAAGGCACGGCGAGGGCTGCCACCGCAGGGCGGCGAAAAACCTATACCGATCAGCCGCCCGCGCGGCGAGCTGGCTGGTCTGCTCACCGTTTCATACCCCAAGGCGCGTCTCTCGGAGATGGTGTTGGATGATGTGCTGTCTGACCAACTGAAGAGAATCATCAGGGAGCAGCGGCAGGCGTCACAAATCCTCGCGCATGGTTTGAGTCCAAGGCGAAAACTGCTGCTCATGGGTGCACCAGGTACCGGCAAGACGATGACCGCGTCGGTGCTTGCTGGTGAACTGGGTCTTCCACTGTTGCAGGTACGGCTTGATGGGCTCATAACCAAATACATGGGCGAAACTGCGGCCAAGTTGCGTCAGGTATTTGAATCGACCGATAGAACGCGCGGCGTTTACTTCTTTGACGAGTTTGACGCTATCGGCTCGCAAAGGGGACTTGCTAACGACGTTGGGGAGATCAGGCGAATCCTGAATAGCTTCCTTCAAATGATCGAACAGGATCAATCCCACAGTCTGATTGTCGCCGCCACCAATCACCCAGAAATCCTCGATCATGCATTGTTTCGTCGTTTTGACGACGTGTTGCATTATGAGCTACCGAATGAGGGGCAGATTGCATCGGTCTTGAAATCGAGGCTTGGCCATATGACAGCCAAGGGGGTGTCATGGAAGCGTTTGGCAAGCGAGTCAATTGGCCTTAGCTACGCTGAGGTGGCGCGCGCCTGTGATGAGGCGCTTAAGGATGCACTGATCGAGCAGCGGAGCCAGATATCTGAGTGTGATATCCGCCGAACATTGGAAGAACGACGGCGGATGTCACTCAAGCTGAAGGAAAAATTACGCTAATTGGGGAGGTCTGGGAGTCGAATGCCAGAACAGGACGATCAGAGAAAACGACACTTCATTCTGGAAGCGACTGCTGAGACGGAACCGTTCTCACGACGGGGCATCCCGATCACGCCACCAGAAATTCCTGACCGCGACCGTCAGCAGCATGGTGGCAGTCTGCTGAATCAAATCCACTCGTTGAGGCCTCAAATCGAAAGCGCCCGTGTGGCGCAGGAGGCAGCAGGGCTTGAAGCAGGATTCGGCCTACAGGTGGAATTCGAGAGTTTCCCTGATATCGAACTGGCCTTCGAATCCCTGGCCAGGGAGCGTTCTGGAATTGACTTGCTAAATGTACGCCACGAAGACATGCGGACATTGGCAACCGTCTTTGTTCCAGATGGCAAGCTTGAACACTTTGAAGCTTTGGTCCGTGACTACCTTGCGGAGAGGCGTGATAGCCGTGGGCGGGCGCTGGATCACAAACAGCTTCTAAATGCGATCCAGGAAATTCGGGCGGCCAGTCTACAAGCGTTGTGGACGGACGATCCTGGCGCCTTTCCTCAGTCGGACGAAGAAGAACTGTGGTGGGAAGTCTGGTTGCCAGTACGACTTAATCGTAGAGCTGTGACAGACAGCTTCAAGGAGCTGGCTGGTGGACTGGATTTCCGGATCGCGCCTGGTGAATTGCAATTCCCTGAACGCACTGTTTTGCTCGTCTACGGGTCGGCGGCACAGATGACGCAGTCCATGCTGACCCTCAACAGCATTGCCGAGCTGCGACGCGCTAAGGAGACCGCAGAGTTCTTCGATTCGTTGCCGCCTGAGGAACAACCGGAGTGGTTGAATGATCTGCTTGACCGACTAAACACACCCCCTGCAGACGCCAACGTTCCGCATGTCTGCCTGTTTGATACTGGCGTTAATAATGGCCACCCGTTGATTACCCCTGCGCTCGGCAGCGCAGATTTGCATACCGTTGAACCGGGATGGGGGACGGAGGATGGCGATGGTCATGGCACGGCGATGGCTGGATTGGCCCTGGCCGGAAATCTGACAGAGGCAATTGCATCGCAAGAGCCTATTGAGATTGGCCACCGTCTTGAATCGGTCAAGCTGTTACCGAAAGACGGTGCGAATGGAGGTGATGCTCGTCATCATGGGTATCTGACGACGGAGGCGGTCGCAAGACCTGAAATCACTTCGTCGGAGCGCCGTCGCGTGTTCAGCATGGCGGTGACTGCCCGTGACAATCGGGATCGCGGGCGACCATCAGCATGGTCCGCGACAATAGATCGCCTCGCCGCCGATGCAGAGAACCAAGGTGGGACACCGCGCTTGTTTGTCATATCGGCGGGAAATGTGGCCGATCCCAATGCATGGGCGGAGTATCCCACTAGTAACACATCAGATGGGATACACGACCCTGGGCAAGCTTGGAACGCGTTGACGGTAGGTGCGGCCACAGAACTCATACAAATCACCGAGACCGATGCGGGAGCCTATCAACCGATTGCGCCTCACGGTGGTCTCAGTCCATTCAGCACAACGTCTTTGACTTGGCAGTCCCATTGGCCACTTAAGCCTGATGTCTTGTTTGAGGGTGGGAATGCAGCCAAGGACCAGATTGGAGCGGTGTGGCTGCCGAGCCTTAGCCTTCTCACCGCTAACTTGAAGCCCGAAGAGAGGCTGTTCACGACCGCCAATGCGACAAGTGCAGCATCTGCCCTTGCGGCGCGGATGGCGGCGCAGTTGATGGCGGAGTATCCACAGCTATGGCCAGAGTCGATTCGCGCCTTGATAGTTCACTCAGCGGAGTGGACACCGGCGATGCGACAGACTTTCTTGCCTGCGAACAGACGTCCCACGAAGGCACAGATGGTCACTCTCGTCCGCCACTGTGGATTCGGCGTGCCGGACCTTGATCGCGCACTGTGGAGTGTCGAGAACTCGCTGACGATGGTTTGCGAAGATCGGGTACATCCATTTAAGCGCGATCACGGTAGGGAGCCAACACTTCGTGACATGAACTTGCATCGACTTCCTTGGCCGCTGGAGGCTCTGGAGGCGCTCGGTGAAACTCAGGTCGAGATGCGGGTCACGCTTTCATACTTCATCGAACCCAATCCATCAGAGCGAGGAGTCACGTCGCGTTATCGTTATGAGTCTCACGGTTTGCGCTTTGATGTGAAGCGCCCTTCTGAGACTGAACCTGAGTTTCGCGCCAGAATCAATGTCGCTGCCCGTGACGAAGAGGAGCAAACCCTAACCGGAGGCGACGATCCCGGTTGGATTATTGGTAAGCAAAATCGCCACAGGGGCTCTCTACATTCTGATATATGGCAAGGAACCGCAGCAGACCTTGCAAGTAGGGGTGTCATTGGCATCTATCCGGCACTCGGTTGGTGGAAAACGCGACCTCGTTTGGAACGCTACGATAGAACAGCGCGCTACACCCTAGTGGTTTCGATTCGAGCACCGCAGGTGGACGTCGAACTCTACTCCGCAGTGGCAAACAAGATCGCGGCAACTATCGAGGTACAGGTGTAATGCAATTCCTCATCGCCGACACCTTCACCGACAGCTTGGCCCGTCTGACCGGCGATGAACAGAAGGCCGTGAAAACGACCGCCTTCGACTTGCAGATGAATCCGGCCAATCCCGGCATGAATTTCCACAAGCTCGACAAAGCCAGGGACAAGAACTTCTGGTCTGTGCGCGTGAGTGCGGACATACGCATCATTGTTCACATGACAGCGGGCCATCTGGTGCTCTGCTACGTCGATCACCATGACAAGGCTTATGACTGGGCCGAACGCCGTAAGTTGGAGACCCATCCCAAGACTGGAGCGGCCCAGCTCATCGAAATCCGCGAGACCGTGCAGGAAATCATGGTGCCGGTCTACGTGCTTACGGAAAGCCCAGCTCAACCGCAACTTCCCTTGTTTGCGGATACGCCTGACGAAGAATTGCTGACCTACGGTGTGCCTGCTGAGTGGCTGGAAGACGTGCGGCGAGCCGATGAAGACGGCATCCTGGAACTGGCCGATCACTTGCCCGCCGAAGCTGCCGAAGCCTTGCTCGAATTGGCCACCGGCGGCAAGCCACGGATCGCACAGCCATCCGCTCCAATAACCAATCCCTTTGAACACCCGGATGCTCAGCGCCGGTTCCGCGTCATGTCCAATATCGAGGAGCTGGAGCGTGCGCTGGAGTCCCCTTGGGATAAGTGGACGGTCTTTCTACACCCGGAGCAGCGTCAATGGGTGGATCGCGATTACAGCGGACCGGCGCGCGTCTCCGGCTCTGCCGGAACAGGCAAAACGATTGTGGCGCTTCACCGCGCTGTTCATCTGGCCCGCACGAATCCAGATGCGCGCGTATTGCTGACGACCTTTTCTGACACGCTGGCCCATGCCCTGCAACAAAAGCTGAGGCGATTGGTCGGCAACGAGCCCCGCATTGCGGAGCGTCTCGATGTGCACTCGCTAAACGCCCTCGGCTTACGCCTTTACAAGGCCCACTTCAAACCCGTCAAGCTAGCCACACGCGAAGACATCAAGGACCTGGTACGCGCTGCATTGCAAGCCGCTGGCGAACATAAGTTCAGCCTGCATTTCCTGATGACCGAATGGGAGCAGATCGTTGATGCCTGGCAACTGGATGACTGGGAATCCTATCGTGACGTGGTAAGGCTTGGACGCAAGACACGTCTGCCGGAGGCTCAGAGAGCCTTGCTCTGGTCTATCTTCGAACAGGTCCGCAACGGCTTGAAGGAACAGGGGCTTATGACCCAGTCCGCTGTATTCACCGCTTTGGCTGCCGCATTGGCAGACAGCAAGAATCCTCCTTATGACTTTGCTGTGGTGGACGAGGCGCAGGACATCAGTGTTTCCCAGTTGCGCTTCTTCGCTGCTTTAGGGGGGGATCGGCCCAATGCCCTGTTTTTCGCAGGAGACCTCGGCCAGCGGATATTCCAGCAGCCTTTTTCATGGAAGGCCTTGGGGGTGGATATACGTGGCCGGTCTCGCAACCTCCGGATCAACTACCGTACCTCTCACCAAATCCGCCAACAGGCCGACCGCCTGCTTGGACCTGAGATCACCGACGTGGACGGCAACACGGAGGACCGCCGCGACACCGTCTCCATCTTCAACGGCCCACCTCCGCTCATTCGTGTCTTCGCTTCAGAAGACGAGGTGAACCGCCCCGGGTTTGGTGGAGGCTCCAACCTTTGAGAGAATGGAGCCATGAATAAGTCCAAGCAGTTTTCGTCTGAAGTCCGTGAGCGCGCTGTTCGCCTGGTACAAGAACATCGCGGTGA
>NZ_JBTRXV010000093.1:0-13938 GCF_054608695.1 Thiomonas sp. | reverse complement strand
CGCGATATTTTTTCCGTGCCCAGGGCAGATTTTGAATGAAAGTCGTCTGCGCCTGCTTGCCCAGGAGCCGTTCGCGGTCGGCATCACTCAGGAAATCCACCACGGCAAAGAGATCCGCCTGCGGATAAAGCATCAGCATCTCCCGCAAGACCCGCTCGGCCCCGGCATAGGTGACCAGCCAGTCGTGGACGATGGCCACTCGCAGGGGCGGCTTAAGGGACACTAGTGCTCCAACACGGCAATGGGTAATCGCCCTGCTCCTGATGCAAATGACGGAATGGCCTTAGAGACCCGCCGGCCATGAGCTACAGCTTCGCGAACGCGCTTTGTCACTCCGGCATCCAGTCGCCCAGGACGTCCTCAATGGGCCAAGGGCAGGCCTCGGGAAAGGTGGAGAGGGGAAGACCGGTTTCTCTCGCCGCCTTTTTGATGGCTCGCCCCCATGCCTCTTGAAAGGAGTATTGGATAAAGCTCCGGAGACTGGGGGAGTCGTTCAGGCTGAGCTCTATTTGCTCCCGCTGTTCTTCGATGGTCCCTGACCAGCTAGGGGATCGCTTTTTTGCTTGCCAGTACCACTTCGCAAGGTGCATGAGCAAGACGGTCATGCGGCTGACAAGTTCGCGACGATCCTTTTTGCCCATGGATTCGAGTTCCTCGGCGGCGTTTTCCCAATCCATCCAGTCGGGTTTGTGGCGGCGCAGGAGATCGGCCTGCTCCATGGTCCAGACGTAGAAATCCTGATTATACAAACCGGCGCTTGTATCCAGTTTCAGTGCCGTTCCCATGTCATGTCTCCTGATGGCATGTGATGCTGCTCAAAGCATAGGACAATGGCCATGAGTTAGGAAGGCAGGCGTTGGATAAAGCCGGCATAGGTGACCAGCCAGTCGTGGACGATGGCGACCTTCACGCCGGTTTCGCCACCCGCCGCAGATCCGCCTCCATCATCATCCCGATGAGTGTCTCCAGGGGCGTGCCGGCCTCCCAACCCAGTCGCGCCTTGGCCTTGGCCGGATTGCCCAGGAGAATATCCACCTCGGCCGGACGATAGAAACGCGGGTCGATGACCACATGGTCCTCATAATTCAGGCCCACATGGGCGAAGGCGATGCGGCACATCTCCCGGACCGAGGTGGTGCGGCCGGTGGCGATCACGTAATCGTCGGGCTGCTCCTGCTGCAGCATCCGCCACATGGCATCCACATAATCCCCGGCAAAGCCCCAGTCGCGCTGGGCGTCGATGTTGCCCAGGCGCAGCTCCTTTTGCAGCCCGGCATGGATGCGCGCCACGGCGTCCGTGACCTTGCGCGTGACAAACTCGATCCCGCGCAGGGGCGATTCGTGGTTGAACAGGATCCCGCTGGAGGCGTGCAGGCCAAAGCTCTCCCGATAGTTGATGGTGCTCCAGTGCGCATAAAGCTTGGCCACCCCATAGGGGCTGCGGGGATAGAAGGGGGTGTGCTCATCCTGCATGGGCTGCTGGATCTTGCCGAACATTTCGCTGGTGGAAGCCTGATAGAAACGGGCCTGGGGGTTGGCGATGCGCAGCGCCTCCAGCATCCGCACCGCGCCCACGCCCGTTACTTCCGCCGTGAGCAGGGGCTGATCCCAGGACGTGGCCACGAAACTCTGGGCCGCGAGGTTGTAGATCTCCGTGGCCCGGGACTTTTCCAGGGCGCGGATCATGGAGGAGAGATCCAGCAGATCGCCGTCCAGCAAGGTGATCCGCTCCAACACATCCAGCTCGCGCAGGCGCCAGAGGGTATCGGAGCCGCGCCGGGCGATGAAACCATACACGTCATAGCCCTTGTCCAGCAGCAGTTTGGCCAGATAGGCCCCATCCTGACCGGTGATGCCGGTAATCAACGCGGATTTGCTCATCTCAATTCCTTTTCCCAGTAGTCCAAAATATCGGTCAACGTCTGTTCCAACGAAATCTCGTTCGCCCACCCCACTGCAGCGCGGATGGCAGATGGATCCCCCACCATGCGCCGTTGCTCCGCAGGACGCAGGCGGGCGGGATCGGTGCGCAACTCGGCCCGGACCCCGGCAGTCTGCAGCAGGCCCTCCAGCAGAGAGCGCAAAGGCCGTTCCCGGCCCGAGCAGACATTATAGATAGACCCGTTCTCCCCCCGCTGCAGGAGAAGATGATAGGCGCGCACCACGTCCCGCACATCGCTGAAATCGCGGGTCACGTCCAGATCCCCCGTCACTAGCACCGGCTCCCGCCGCCCCAGACGCATCTCCATGATCTGCCGCGCAAAGTCGGCCACGGCAAAACGCGCGTCCTGACCGGGGCCGATATGGTTGAAGGGCCGCGCCAGGAGCACGCGAAAGCCCCCCGTCTGGCTCCACTGATAGCAGAGCGCCTCCGCCGCCACCTTGCTCACCGCGTAAGGGCTGCGCGGGCGCAAGGGCTGGGCCTCCCGCACCGGCAGATCCCCCTCCTCCACCCGCCCATACACATCCCCCGAGCCGATATAGAGGAATACCCCACTGAAACGGATGGCGTCCAAGGCCTGCAGCAGATGCAAGGTGCCGGTCAAATTCACCGCCAGGGTCTGGGCGGGGTCCTGAAAGGAGGCCGCCACCGAGCTGTGGGCCGCCAGATGCAGGACCGCGTCCGGCCGGATGGCCGCCACCGCCGCCCGCACCCGCCCCGCATCGCGCAGATCCACCGCCCCCGCCCCATCCGCCAGCCCCACCCCGCCAAAGGCGTGGCAAAAATGCCGGCCGACAAAGCCGTCGGCGCCGGTCACCAGCACATTCATCCCATCGCACTCCCAACCCGCCCATCGCTCGCCGGCCATGATATCAGACACTGCGGCACACTTAGAATCTGCGACGCCGCCTCATCGGACTGCGGCACCCCCTCGACAGCGGCCCCAGCGCTGCCTACAATTTTGAACATAGGATGGAAAATCCCCATGCGCCTCAGCCCCGAACAGACCGACCTCATCCGTCAGGCCGCGAAAAGTCTTCGACTGACGGGTAAGGGGCGAGGATTGGGGGAACGACGGAAGATCAGTTATGATTTGCAGGGACGTGCGTTTCAGTCGTCACGCTCCCCAGCGCATGTTCGAGCGCGCCATATCGGAGAACGATGTTCTTGATGTGCTGAAAAAAGGGGAGACGATCGAGGAATACGCGAACGACATCCCTTATCCCAGCCGTCTGTTACTGAGTCGCAACGCTGGGCGCCCCTTGCGTGTTGTGGCAGCCCACGACCCAGATAGCGGATTTTGTATAGTGATTATGGTCTACATTCCGGACCCAGCCCAATGGGATGAAGCTTTCACCAGGAGGCGCGTATGAAATGCGTGATATGCCGCCACGGCGACACCCGGCCCGGGACGGTTACGGTGACCTTGGAGCGCGGCGACACCGTCGTCGTCATCAAGGACGTCCCGGCAGAGGTCTGTCAGCAATGCGGGGAATACTACCTTGACAAAGCCACCACTGCTCGCGTCATGCGCATGGCCGAGGAGGCGGTGCAGCGCCATGCTGAGGTGGAGATCCTGCGCTACGCCGCCTGATGTTGCGCCAGAGCGCCGCAGAAAACTTCGGCCCGGAAGCTCGCGTCTGGCTCTTCGGCCCGCGGGTGGATGAGCGCAAGCTGGGCGACGATGTGGACCTGCCCGTCGAAAGCGACCGGGATCTCTCCGTACAGGCCTTGCCGCGCACCCAGGCGCGCATGGAATACGCGCTGCGCTTACCCGTTGATCTCGTGGTGCAAGCGCCGTGCCGCCAACCGGGGCCCACCGCCAACATCGCCCGGATGACCGGGATACGCCTGACATGACCACGCTCTTTCACGAGCAAATCGCCATGGTCGCTCCGATCGCTCTCCGGTGCGCCTTGATTTGGAGGAGAATATAGTTGGACGGAATGAAAGCAGTAATCCTGGCTGGCGGCTTTGGCACGCGGATTAGCGAGGAATCTCACTTAAAACCGAAACCGATGATTGAAATCGGTGGGAAACCCATCCTCTGGCACATCATGAAATGCTACTCCCATTATGGAATCAATGATTTCATCATCTGCCTGGGTTACAAGGGATACATCATCAAGGAGTACTTCTCCAACTACTTCCTGCACATGTCCGATGTCACCTTTGATATGGCGAACAATCGGATGGAGGTCCACCAAGGCCACGCCGAACCTTGGCGGGTAACCCTCGTCGACACCGGACAGGATACCCTGACCGGGGGCCGACTCAAACGGGTACGAGATCATATCGGAGACAAAACCTTTTGTTTCACCTATGGTGACGGGGTTTCCGATATCGACATCAAAGCGCTGGTTGAATTTCATCGCAAACACGGCAAGCGGGCCACCGTCACCGCCATTCAGCCGCCGGGGCGCTACGGCGCGCTGAACATGCGGGAGGACATCGTGCAAAGTTTCCAGGAGAAGCCCGCCGGCGACGGCGCATGGATCAATGGAGGGTTTTTTGTGCTGGAGCCCTCCGCCCTGGACCTGATCGAAGGGGATCAGACCAGTTGGGAAGCCGAGCCGTTGGTCGGTCTTGCCCGGGAAGGGCAGTTGGTGGCGTTCAAACATAGGGGTTTCTGGCAAGCCATGGACACGCTCCGGGACAAAACCCATCTGGAAAACTTGTGGCGCAACAGTCCCCCATGGAAAATCTGGACATGAGCTTATTTGCCGACCGGTACCGTGGGCGGAAAGTGCTCTTGACCGGACACACAGGGTTCAAGGGCAGTTGGCTCGCCTTGTGGCTCACCGAAATGGGTGCCGAAGTCACGGGGATGGCGTTGCCCCCCGAGACAGATCCTAACCATTGGGACCTGCTCCGGCTAAATATGTCCGATCATCGCTGCGACGTGCGGGACGGCTCCGCCGTGCTCCACGTCCTGGCCAGCACCCAGCCGGAAATCGTTTTCCACCTTGCCGCCCAGCCGCTGGTCAGGCGTTCCTACCGGGACCCGCTCCAAACCTGGTCCACCAACGTCATGGGGACCGCCAACCTCCTGGAGGCCTGCCGGCAAACCCCGAGCGTGCGTGCGATCCTGGTCGTGACCTCCGACAAATGTTACGAAAACCGGGAGTGGTCCTGGGGCTATCGGGAAACGGACCGACTCGGTGGACATGACCCTTATAGCGCCTCCAAGGCCGCGACCGAGATGGTGGTTGCCAGTTATCGTAATTCCTTCTTTCACGGGGAGGGCGCTCCCCTGCTCGCCTCCGCCCGCGCCGGCAACGTGATCGGCGGTGGGGACTGGTCGGAAGACCGCCTGATCCCCGACCTCGTTCGGGCAATCACCCAACAATCCCTCCTGGAAATCCGCTCCCCCGGCGCCACCCGGCCCTGGCAGCATGTGCTGGAATCCCTCAGCGGCTATTTGCTCCTGGGGCAACAGTTGCTGGAAGGACGGCGGGAGCTTGCGGAAGGGTGGAATTTCGGCCCCGATGCGGAAGGGAACCGCACCGTTGCAGACGTACTTGCGCGACTGCAGGCGCACTGGCCCCAGCTATCCTGGCAGGCAAGCGCGCAGCCCCAGCCCCATGAAGCCCGCCTGCTGTATCTGGACAGCGCCAAAGCCAAAGCCCGGCTGGGCTGGAAGCCGGTCTGGTCCCTGTCCGATGCCGTCATCGCCACCGCCGACTGGTACCGAGCATATCTGGAGCACGGCAACGTCATCAGTCGAGCGCAGCTTGGGGCGTATATTGCCCGCGCCCGGGCCGCCGGCGTGACCTGGAGCGCCGCATGAACATTCATTCCACCGCCCTGCGGGGAGTCGCCATCGTGGCGACTCAGCCCTTCGCGGACCGGCGCGGCGCTTTCTCACGCTTCTTCTGCAAAGATGAATTGGCCGCTATAATCGGCAACCGCGACATCGTCCAGATCAACCACTCCCGCACCAGCATGGTAGGCGCGGTCCGGGGCTTGCACTACCAGCTCCCGCCCCATGCCGAAATGAAGCTGGTGCGTTGCATCCGAGGGCGCGTCTGGGATGTGGCGGTGGATTTGCGCGCCGGGTCGCCGACGTTTTTGCACTGGCATGCCGAGGAATTGACCCCGGATAACGCCCGCATGCTGGTGATCCCGGAGGGTTGTGCCCATGGCTTCCAGGTGCTGGAAGCGGAAAGCGAATTGCTCTATTTGCACACCGCATACTACACCCCCGCCGCCGAAGGCGGCCTGCGCCATGACGAGCCCCGGCTGGGGATTGCCTGGCCCCTGCCCGTTGCCGATCTCTCCGCGCGTGACCGCCATCATCCGCCGCTGAACGCCGATTATTCAGGAATGACTGTATGAAATGTCGTCACTGCCACGAACCGCTCCAACACGTATTCCTTGATCTCGGCTTCGCCCCGCCCTCCAATGCCTACCTGTCCGCGGCCGACCTCCTGGCACCCGAACTGTACTTCCCGCTCAAGCTCTTTGTCTGCCACCACTGCTGGCTGGTGCAGACGGAAGACTACGCCCAGGCGGACGAACTCTTTCGCGCGGACTATGCGTATTTCTCGTCCATTTCCCAAAGCTGGCTGGAGCATGCGGCCCGCTATGTCCGCATGATCAGCGCCCGGCTGGCACTCGGAAAAGACAACCTGGTCATGGAAGTGGCCGCCAATGACGGCTATCTGCTCAAGAATTTCGTAGGGGCGGGCATCCCCTGCCTCGGCATCGAGCCCACCGCCGGCACGGCAGATGCCGCAGAAAATCTGGGCATCCCCATCCTGCGGGAATTTTTCGGCACGCGACTGGCCCAATACCTGGCCGCCCAAGGCAAACGCGCGGACCTCATCATCGGCAACAACGTCTACGCGCATGTGCCGGATATCAACGACTTCACAGCCGGCCTCAAGGCTGCCCTCAAAGACTCAGGCACCATCACGCTGGAATTTCCCCACCTGATGCGCCTCCTGGAAAACACCCAGTTCGACACCGTGTATCACGAACACTTCTCCTATCTTTCCTTGTACACCGTGAGCCGCATCTTCGCCGAAGCCGGTCTGCGCCTATGGGATGTGGAAGAGCTGCCCACCCACGGCGGCAGCCTGCGCATCTACGGCTGCCATGCGGAGGATGAACGCGACACCACCCCGGCGGTGGCGAAGCTGCTGGAAGAAGAGGATCAAGCGGGCCTACGCGATCCGGAAACCTACCGCGCCTTTCAGCCGCGCGCCGACCGCGTGAAAGACGACCTCCTCGCTTTCCTGATTGCGCAAAAGCGAGCGGGCAAGTCCGTTGCCGCCTACGGCGCCGCCGCCAAAGGCAACACCCTGCTCAACTACGCCGGCATCAAGCCGGATTTGCTGCCCTATGTCTGCGATGCCGCGCCGTCCAAGCAGGGGAAATTCCTCCCCGGTTCCCACGTCCCTATTCTGCCCCCTGCCGTGCTCAAAGAGCGCCGTCCGGATATCGTCCTGATCCTGCCCTGGAACATCGCGGATGAAGTGAAGGGCCAGCATGGGTATATCCGGGATTGGGGCGGAGAGTTCGCGGTGGCAGTGCCGCATTTGACGGAGCACCTATGAAGGTACTGGTGACCGGCGCAACGGGATTTGTAGGACAACACGTCATTCCACAACTATTGTCTCATGGACATACGGTGACCGCCGTTGCGAGGGATTCAGCCAAGGCGCGCACATTCGACTGGTACGGACAGGTCAATTTCGTTGCTTGCGATATCTATCAGCCAAGTGAAAATATCATTCACCTTTTCGGACTTCAAGATGTGGTGATCCATCTAGCTTGGGAAGGATTGCCCAATTATAAAGAGCTGTTTCATTTTGAGCGCAACTTGTTTGCAGATTACAACTTTATCAAGTCCTTAGTCTATGGCGGGGCGCATCACCTACTCATTGCGGGAACTTGTTTTGAGTACGGCTTGAGAAATGGTTGCTTATCAGAGGATATGCCATCGCTGCCAGGCAACCCATACGCACTGGCCAAGGATACTTTGCGAAAATTCGTTGAAGTACTGGCACAAAAACAGGACATTACTGTGCAATGGGCGCGGCTTTTTTATATGTATGGTAATGGTCAGAACCAGAATAGCTTGATTGCCCAACTGGATCGCGCCATCGACAGCTGCGACCCTGTATTCAATATGTCCGGCGGCGAGCAGTTACGGGATTATCTTCCCGTGGAAGATGTTGCCACCAAGCTGGTAAATCTGATGGAGCACCCGCAATGCACAGGCATCGTAAATATTTGTAGTGGAGAACCGATCTCCGTCCGGCGACTGGTGGAACAACATCTAGCCCAACGGGAGTCACACATCCGACTGAATATTGGTTATTATCCATATCCTGATTATGAGCCGATGGCCTTTTGGGGCGATGCAAAGAAGTTTTCTTCTATTACTGGTGGGAAATAATGAAAAACATGCACGAAGAGTTCCTAAAGGAATGTCAGGAAAGAATCATATCCTATGCGAACTCTGAAGTTAAACGGGCAGCGCACGCCTTCATGGTTGCAAGCACCATACCAAAATATTCCTATAATTTTTCCTTTCTTGGCCGCCCCATCATCCAGTATCCACAAGACATGGTCGCCATGCAGGAGTTAATATGGCAGATAAAGCCCGATCTGATCATCGAGACGGGCATCGCCCATGGCGGATCGCTCATCATGAACGCCTCCATGCTGGCGATGCTGGATTACTGTGAGGCGGTGGAAGCAGGACGGATGCTTGATCCGCAGGCAACAAAACGCCGCGTGCTGGGCATCGACATCGACATCCGCGCCCACAATCGGGCAGCCATCGAGGCGCACCCCATGTCCCATCGCATCGACATGATTCAGGGCTCATCCATCGCTGCAGAGGTCATCGCTCAGGTACACGATATTGCCAGGAATTATACGCGGGTATTGGTTTCCCTGGATTCAAACCACACCCACGAGCACGTCTTGGCGGAGCTGGAGGCCTATGCGCCGCTGGTGAGCAAGGACAGCTATTGTTGCGTTTTTGACTCCATCATCGAGGATCTCCCGGACGAAATGTACCCGGACCGGCCGTGGAGCAAGGGAAACAATCCCAAAACAGCGATTTGGGAATACTTGCGCAGACTGACCGAGGAAGGTCGCAACGCGGCGGACGGTGCGCCCTTGGCTTTCGAGATCGACAAGAGCATTGAGAATAAGCTCCTGATCACCGTTGCCCCCGATGGCTATCTCAAGCGAGTGTGAACTACGCCAGCGGAGCTGAAATCTACGATAACGGCACATCGATGATGCCTCATCCATTGGGACAGCCTCGTGCCGTATTTGCAGGATGGGCGGATGATGGTAGCGATCATGGAAAGAAGGCCTGTAGTGAATGTCTAGCGTAAAACGCAACATCATCGCCAACTACCTCGGCGGCGGCTGGAGCGCCCTGATGGGGCTGGCCTTTCTACCCATCTATATCCGCTACCTTGGCATAGAGGCTTACGGACTGATCGGCGTATACGCTTCACTCCAGGCGTGGTTCGCGCTGTTGGACATGGGACTATCCCCAACCATCAATCGGGAAATGTCACGCTTCACTGCGGGAATACACTCCCCGCAAAGTATTCGTGACCTGCTCAAATCCGTCGAGATGATTTATATGGGGATTGCGGCGTTGCTCGCCGTCATCGTGATCGGCATAGCTTCCTGGATCGCCACAGACTGGCTAAAGGTGGAGGTGCTTTCCATCCGAACGGTCACCCATGCCCTCATGATCACCGGCGTGATTATCGCGTTTCGCTGGGTGGATACCCTCTACCGCAGCGCCATCCTCGGCCTGCAGCACCAGGTATGGCTGAATGGTGTGACTGCGGCTTTTGCCACCATTCGCGGACTGGGGTCCATCGGGGTGCTGGCCCTGATTTCACCCACCATCCAGGCTTTCTTTATTTTTCAGGCGCTTACCTACGCCCTGGAAACCATCCTGCTGGCCAGGCAAACGCATCGGTATTTGCCAACGCCTCCAAATCCTCCGAAATTCAGCATCGACGCCCTTCGGGGAGTTTGGAGCTTCGCGGCGGGCATGACCATGATCACCTTCCTGGCCACGATCCTCACCCAAGTGGATAAGCTGCTCCTGTCCACATTGCTGCCATTAGAGCAATTCGGCTACTTTACCCTGGCGAGCACGGTGGCGGGCGCGCTTTCCATTCTGATTGTGCCCATCAGCAACGTGGCCTACCCGCGCTTTACCGAACTGGTCGCATCCGGAGAGGAAAAGGCGTTCACCATGCAATATCACCAGTTTGCGCAGTTGCTGACCATCTCCGTCATCCCGGCCACGCTCATCCTGTCTTTTTTTTCGCATCAGATCATTTATCTGTGGACCCATAGCGCGGCAACCACGCAGGCCGTAGCCCCGATTCTCTCGATATGGGTCATCGGCACCGCCCTGAACGGCCTGATGCACGTCCCCTACATGGCCCAACTCGCCCATGGCTGGTCACGCCTCACCGTTATTGTAAACACCATCGCCGCAGCCATCATCATCCCCGCTTTTCTCATCCTGGTGCCGCGTTATGGGGTTATGGCTGCGGCGTGGATCTGGGTGGCGATCAACACCGGCTACATTCTGTTCGCAGTCCCGGCCATGCACCTGAAGATACTGAGACACGAGAAATGGAAATGGTATGAAGCCGACGTATTCGGCCCTCTGCTAATAGGTCTAGTCATCGCGCTGGGAATGTTTTTATGGGCAGAGCAACACCCGGAAATGAGCCTCCCCGCGGAATCCATATTTTTGGCCATGGGCGCCGTTCTGGTACTGCTGGCCACCACCATGACGACTCCGCTAGGACGTCAGACGGTCTTTAAGGCAATGCGTCGGATTACAGGAGCTAATGCAATTAATTAATGAGTAAGGCAACACCAAGATATCTTGGTGCTGCCTTACTCTCCCTGTTTGGACACTACTTTTCTAAGGAATTAGCAAGAATTTTTTGAGGCTATGAGATATGGTTGAGAATTTTTTCAATGTAGTCATCCCCACCAGAAATAGACTGGCAACGCTTCGGTATTCCTTGAAAACCGTTATTAATCAGGACTATGATAATTATATGGTAATAATTTCTGATAATTGCAGCAACGATGGCACGTGTGATTTTATCAACGGATTGAATTGTGAGAAGGTAAAATACTACAATACAGGACGGAGCTTGAGCATGTCATCTAATTTTGAATTTGCTATTTCCAAAATTAACGAAGGATTTGTGATAGTTATTGGCGATGACGATGGATTATTACCTCATGCTTTAACTGATATTAATGGTCTTCTTAACAAAGAGAATGTTTTGGCTATTTCATCGAAAACAGACGTGTACTATTGGCCTGGAGGCAGCCCCAATCAGGATTTATTAATGGTACCAACTGGAGATGGTGGCACCTCACGGAAGTCATCTGCGGAGTCACTCAAAAAGGTCTTAAATGGCGATATTAATTATACAGAGCTACCTATGTTATATACGGGCGGCGTGGTTCACTCGACTCTCATAGAAAGAGCAAGAAATAGAAATGATAAATTTTATAATTCATTTACGCCTGATATATATAGCGGGATCGCAATAACATCTGTTGTGGATCAATTCTTAAGATGCGAAGCACCATTTGCAATCTCTGGACTTTCTAAATACAGCAACGGCCAATCCCAGTTAGGTGTTAGCAAAAGCGAATCCATTGCAGAAGACTTTTTCCGTGCCAATGATATTCCATTTTATCACGCTCTAGGTGACGGAAAAATTAAATCAGTCCATTTGTTGACTTTGGAGGCTTACATTCAGAGCAGCTTCCTAAGGAGCGACAAGGATAAGATAGACATGCTTAGGCAATTTGAAATTGTGGTTGCAAAAGCACCCAAAAATTTAAGGAATGAGACTATCAACTATCTGCAGGTAAACTGCTCATTCAATCCTGCACCCATGTCGATAAGCCAGATTAGAATGCATATAGTTATAGCAAAATTTATGCTAATAAATATTATCGAAAGATTCAATAGAATCATGTTCTGGGATGCCATTCCAGTCAGTGGCAAAGTAGGCAATGTATATGAAGCTTCAGAATATATTACAAAAATCAAGCTAAGGCTTATAGATAAAATGTTATACAAACTAAAATATGTTAAATCAAAGATGGGAAAGATGTTAACCAAAGGCGATTGAGATAACGCGATTCGTTCTGGGAACTAACAAATTTGAGTAAGGTTTCTTATAATACTAGATCAAATCTACGCATAAAATCCTAGCCCGCTCGCTTCATTTATTCTTTCCGCATCGCTCTCAGCAGCAACCTCACAGCAAGGTCACCATGAAAATTCCTACCCGCTCGCTCCACCCCAAAGCTCAATGAACACTGCCATCAAACGCTGGATCCGGTCACTATTGGCCAACTCCAAAATCATTGCCATCGCTCGCAACATGTTGCGCCCATTCCCAGCACTGGAAGAAGAGGTACGAGTATGGGTTTATTTATTTAAAAAGCATACCATTCGCACCGGCCACGCGCCACTCTTGGCAGAAAGCCATCGGACGCAATCAAGTTTTATTCCCGAAGAACATCAACTACTGGTAGACATATCGGGCCTGATATTGCGTGATGTACATACCGGCGTGCACCGGGTCGTGCGCAGCATCCTGCAAGAGCTCTTGCATCATTTGCCTGCACGCTATGTTGTAGAACCGGTTTATGCCGATGCTGCAGGCCAGCTCCGGTATGCGCGTAAGTTTGCCTGCTCCATGATGGCCCAGAACCCTACCGATCTTGAAGAACCTTTCGTGGCCATTCAGCCAGGAGATGTGTTTTTTTGCCCTGACCTGTACCTAGACTATCCCATTGCCACATTGGCCGCCCTGCAACAGCGCGGATTGCGGATTGTTTTTACCGTTTACGACATCGTTGGCCTGAACAATGCCCGGCTCTTCCCTAGAGCCTACCACCTCGCCTTCACCGACTGGTTCGCCGGAGTGATGTCCGTGGCCGACGCCATCGTCTGCGACTCCCGCGCCGTAGCCGACGAGGTAAAAACGTGGCTGGAGGATCGCCCTAGTCTCCGTACCCGTCCTCTGCCCATCGGCTATTTTCACCTGGGCGCCGATATCGAGGCCAGCAGACCCACCCAGGGGCCGGAAGGCGAAGGGGTGGAGGTGCTGGCCGCCTGCCGGTCGCGGCCCACCCTGCTCATGGTCGGCACCCTGGAACCACGCAAAGGCCACGCCCAGGCGCTGGCGGCGGTTGAATCGCTCTGGAAAGACGGCATCCACCTCAATCTGGTCATCATCGGCAAGGAAGGCTGGCGCACCCAGCGCCTAGCGCGCCAGTTGCGCCGTCACCCCGAACGCAACCGGCGTTTATTCTGGCTGGAAAAGGCCAGCGATGCCCTGCTCATGCAGCTGTATGCCCAATCCTCCGCCCTCCTCGCCGCGTCCTACGCCGAAGGCTTCGGCCTGCCCCTCATCGAAGCCGCCCGCCAGGGCCTGCCCATCATCGCCCGCGACATTCCGGTCTTCCATGAAGTGGCGGGCGAGTTCGCCTTTTACTTCCCCGACACCGACAGCGCCGCCCTCGCCGACAGTCTCCGCCGGTGGCTCAGCCTATACGCCGAGGGCAAAGCGCCGCAATCCAAAGACATGCCCTATCTCACCTGGGCGCAAAGCACCCAACAACTCCTCCAGGTGATCCTGGAAAACGACTGGTACACCACGTACCTGCCTGCGGAAGCCCACTGCAATGACCGCCAGCACTAGACAAGTGGCCAACGAACACGTACATTAAAGCGTACATACAAGGAGCTCCAGAATGGATGCGATTACCTACACAACGGTTCGCGCAAACTTGGCGAGCGCGATGGACAGAGTTTGCAACGACCACGAAGCGCTGATTATCACCCGCAACGGACAGCAGTCCGTGGTGATGCTCTCACTCGAAGACTACAAGGCGCTGGAAGAGACCGCCTATCTTCTGCGCACGCCCGCGAACGCGAAGCGCCT
>NZ_JBTRXV010000092.1:0-14156 GCF_054608695.1 Thiomonas sp. | reverse complement strand
ACGCCGGGTCGATGTGCGCGGCCATCGGCTCCACGCTCTTGCGCTGCGGCGGGGCGACATCGGTCCGGTGCCGTACCCGCGCAATCCGGCGTGCCGGTCTGCATGGCCCAGGCCTTCGTTCCGATGGCCATGGACCGATCCAACTCTTGCAGTTCGTCCATCAAGGTCCACCTTTCACTTGAAGATGCGCGAATCATGCCTTTTTTATAACACAGTAAGACTATCTGGCTGTTCGGGAAGGTCGCCTCTGTGCGGCGCAAGTCCGAAATGGTCCTGGTCTGGAGCGCTTGATCATGACAGCTGTCCGAACCAGTGGGGGGCTGGTGGGTGGTTCTGGGGGCGCGGTCAAACTTGAAGGCCGTCATGGCGCTTTGGTGCTTTTGATTGCCCCTCTGCGCGCAGCATCGCTGGGGTTCGGTCTGATGCAGCCAGCAGCCGTCATCCTTTTTGCGGATCCGCGCATGCGCACGCCAAGATTCCTGAACAAAGGATGCGGGAGGCGTTTCGGTTGACTCCAGCCAAGATGCGATTACTCGTCGCCTTGCTGAATGGTCAGAAACTTGCAGAGTATGCAAACGTCGCCAGCATCACCTATGGAACGGCGCGGCTACACCTCAAGCGACTGCTTCAAAAAAACAGGTTGTCACAGTCAGGTGGATTTGATTCGAGCAGCAACGCAAAACCCGACGGATCGCATTTGGGAAATCTTCAACGCATGCATCGGGAGCGATGGATCGAACGCGACGCGCTGAACCCAAGAGGCCCGTTCTTAAACGTCTCAAAAACGGTCGTGAAAGATTCGTCTGGTGGAGTCTATTGGCGAACACACGAGCTGCAAAAAACAACACGTCTCGAGCAGTGCCGCGCGCAGTCCGCGTAGACGATCAACGCGCATGTTTGCCCCACCGCCGGCTATGGAGGCCATCCCTCTCCCGTATCGCAATCCGCCGTCGTTGATCGGCGTTCGTCCGAGCGTGGAAGGATGCAAGCAGTGAGGCTGCCGATGCGATCCCGCGAAGGCGCACCTGCGAGGCGTTGAAAAAATGCCTCCTCATGCCTCCTCCCCGGATTGAAAGACGAAAACGGCCGAAGCTTGCGTGCGCAGCGCCAGTTCCCAGAACGACTGACGCACCGCCTCGCTCAGGGCCTGCAACTGGGATTCGAGCGCCACGCGTTCGTTGACATGCTCGATCCATTGCCGGGTGCGCGCGTGCAACTCCAGATGCTGTTGCGTCAGTCGCAGAAAACCGGGGCTGTGGCTGAAGCGCCCATCGTGCCGCAGGCACCACCGACCGAGAGCGCAGCGCAGGTGCGCATCGGGCGCCAGAAGTTGCTCGCGGGCCACGGCGTCCAGGCTGCCGGAGAGCAGTAGGCGCAGGATGGTGCCCAACGACACGATGGCCTCGATGCCGTCTGGCCCCAGAGCATTGGGCCGGCCGAGGTCTGCGGCCCAGGGAAGAAGCTGGGGCCACTGACGCAGCCATCCAGTCAGTTCAGCCGCGGGCATCGGCCGCGCCACGGCATAGCCTTGCAAGTGCACGCAGCCCATGGCCACCAGCACCTGGGCTTGCTCGGGCGTTTCCACACCCTCCGCGACCACGCGAACACCCAACATCTGGGCGGTGTGCACCATCCCGTAAGTGATGCTCAGGTCTTTGGCGTCTTGCAAGATGTCGCGGATGAAGCGGCGGTCGATCTTGATGGTGGAGACGGCCAGATCCTGCAAGTGGGTGAGGCTGGCGTTGCCGGTACCGAAGTCGTCCAGGCTGACCTGCACGCCCAGTAGCCGGCAGGCTTCGATGCGCGCGCGCACCGTGTCGCTGTCCAGCATGGCGCCGCGCTCGGTCAGTTCGAGCACCAGGGATTGTTCGGGCAAGTCGGGGTGGCGCTGCAACACCTTGCGTACATCGTCCAGAAATGGCGCGCTCAAGAAATGGCGGGGGCTGATGTTGACAGCCAGCCCAAGTGTCTGGCCGTCGGCATGCCAGCGCTCCAACCAGTCGGCGGCTTCATCCAGCACCCAGCGGCCGATGCGTGTACTGATACGCGCGTCATCCAGGACAAACTCGAAGGCCGCCGCCGCATGCACTTGACCCTCGGTATCGCGCAGGCGCAAGAGGGCCTCGGCCTGGGTGACGACGCAGGAATGGCCCGGGCTGTCTGCACGCATATGGAGGATGGGCTGAACGAACAGTTCCAGCCGGTGTTCCTGCAGCGCCTGCTCGATCGCCGCGACCCAGGCCTCACGCTGGTCCATCGCCGCTTGCATCTCGGCGCTGAACACCCGGGCCTGATTGCGCCCGGCCGCCTTGGCTGCGTACAGCGCCATATCCGCCTGGCGCATCAGGGTCTGGGCGTCCTCCGTCGCGGTGCGCACCGCAAGTCCCAGCGACAGGCGGACCGAAAGAAGCTGGCCATCCAGGTCAAACGGTTCGCGCATCGCCGTCATGATCCGGCCGGCCACGCGTTGCAGGCGCGCGGGATCCTGGTCGTGGTGCAGCAGCATGGCAAACTCGTCGCCGCCGATGTGTGCCAGGAAATCCACGCCGCGTTGCTGGAACGATGGATTGGAGCGGCGCAACACGTGCGCGAGACGGGTACTGACCTCGCGCAGCAGGATGTCACCCGCTGCATGCCCGAGGCGGTCGTTGATGGTCTTGAAATCATCCAGGTCGGCAATGCCCAAGGCCAGGCCGGACCGGTTGCTGTGCAAGGTTGCATCCAGCAGCGACTCGAAGCTGCGGCGGTTGGGCAACCCGGTCAGCGGATCGCGCGCGGCCAACTGGCGGATCTGGTCTTCCTGACGCTTTTGTTCGGTGACATCCTGAATGGTCCACATCGCACCAATGGAATGCCCCTGCTTGTCCAGCAAGGGGTGGTAGTGCCGCAGCATCACGCGGCCGTCGGTGAACCACACCTCGTCGATGGCCGATTGGTGCTCATGGAACAACACTTTGACCTGTGCCAGCGCGTCACGGCCGCCCACATGCAGGGGCTCGACCAGGTCCCAGATCGCGCGCCAGGTTCGGCCGATGAGTTCGCGCGGATGGGTGGTGATCCCCAGCATGCGGGCAAAGCCGCCGCTGCAGTACTGCACCCGGCCGTCACTGGCGAACACGAGGACGCCGCTGGGCAGATCGTTGAGGATGCGGATGAACTGCTCGGCAGCTTGTCCACGCTCGGCGGCGGCCTGCTCGGCCTGACGCAGCAGCATCTGCGCTTCGCGGATCCAACGACGCTGGATCGCGAGTGACCAGAACAGCAGGGAGGTCAAGGCCAAGGCCACGGCTGCAGTCGCCGCCAACGGCATGCGGACCTGGCTCCACCAGGCGGCCCGCAGCTCGGCGCGGGGCAGCACGGCGAACGCCACCAGCGGGAAGCCCTCCAGCCGCCGGAATGCGCCGACATAGGGTTGGCCGGAGGCGTCGGCGTTCAGCGCTCCTGCGATGACGCCGCGCAGGCTTGCCGGATGCGCCGCGATCGCCTGGTGAATCGCGCCTCTGTGGGGCGTCGTGAAGAAGGCGTTGAGGTCGCCCTTGGAAGGCAGCGGCCAGCGGCCGTACCAATAGCCGCGCTCGTCCTGCACCCCGAGTTGCAGATCCTGGGACCAGCCGCTATGGGGCAGCATGGAGCGGTAGAGCGCGTTCTCGGTGGCGACATTCAAGCCCCCGACGAGATAGAAGCGCACGCCTTGCGGGCCTGTCACGGCACGGCCGATGTGCAGCACCAGGGTCTGGGTCAGTGGGCTGATGATGGGATGCCACAGGCGCATCTGACCGGGATGGGCGCGCAGATCGGCCAGGAAGGCGCGCAGTTGCGGCTTGGCGTTCAGGTCGATGTCGGGCCCCTGTGTGGGCAAGGCGGTGCTGGCGAGAAGGTGACCATCGGCAGCGACGAGGTTCAGCGCGTCGAGCCCATGCAGGGCACGCTGGACATTCAGCAGCATGGCGCGCGCGGCGACGGGGTCGTCTGTGGGGTCGGCGGTCTGGATCTGCTCACCCAGGAAGTCCAGCGCCTGGGCATACCTGACGAGATGATTGCGCACCGCCACCCGGGTGAGTTGGGTGGTATCGGTGAGTTGCTGGGCGGTGTTGCGCTTCTGAGCGTCCCACGCCGCCATCAGATACCAGGATGTGCCGGCGATGAGCGCCGCCATGACGGTGGTGAACACCAACAAGGTCTGGGTCCGCAGGCGACTGTCCTGGAGCGTGGGCATGCGTGCAGGCGGTGTGTCGGTGTGTGGAAGTTCTGGGGTTTAGGACGGCGTTCGCAGGGTCGTGGGTCCAGCCGTGTTCGGGCCGTCCCCGTCTTGCGGGCTTGGCGCCGTGGCGTGCCTCGCCGGCACCCAGCGATACAGCGTGGGGATGGACACCCCGAGGGACTGGGCCACGTCCTTCGCCGGCGTGCCCTGGGCCAGGAGGGTCCTGGCGGCTTCGATCTTGGGGGCCGTCATCTTGCGCAGCCGGCCACCCACGCTGCCCTGCCGGCGCGCAGCAACTCGGCCGGCGCGGGTTCTCTCGGCAATGAGCCCACGCTCCATCTGCGCCAGGCTGGCCATGACGTGGAAGAAGAACCGTCCCGAGGGGCCGGAGGTGCCGATGGCATCCGTCAGGCTCCTGAACTGGATGCCTCTGGACTGGAGCGATTCCACCAGCTCCATCAGGCCCTTGACGGTGCGCCCCAGACGGTCGAGCTTCCAACCACCAGGGTGTCGCCCTCGCGCAGCACCTCCAGGGCTGACGACAAGCCAGGGCGTGCGGCGCGCACGCCGCTGATCTGGTCTTCATAGACCTTGGCACAGCCGGCCGCCTCAAGCGCCTGGCGCTGCAGGTCGAGGTTCTGGTCCTGGGTGGAGACGCGGGCGTAGCCGATCAGCATGGCTTGGCCTGTGGGGCCACGTTGGCCAGCTTCTGCCGGCCTTCCATGTCATAGCCCTGCCGGTGCGCCTCGCCCTCGGTGTAGCCCGAGCTGAAAACCAGGCCGTCGAGCTCAGGCGGAGTGCTGTTGGAGCGGCCTTCCAGGCCAGCGGCATAGCCCGCCTGCCAAGCCTGGTGATCCATGCTGACGACGACGTGATGCGGGGTGGCCATGGCGACTCTCCTTTTCAGGAAGATGCGCGGGGGTTTTCAGTGCTGAGCGCCGATGACGGCACAGCGTGCGATATAGCCCGAGCGCGATTCGCCGGCGGCACGCGCCGCCGCGTCAATGCGGCGCAACACCCGTGCGGGCAGGGTGATGTTGATGCGCTCGGCACGATCCGACAACCTCGCCAGATCCACCTGCACCACGGCCCAGATCCAACCGGCAAACTCCGCACGGGCCTGCAGCTCGGCAATGGACGACGGAGCGGGAATCGCGCCCCCATCGTCCATCACGGTTTCCAGCCACAGCTCGACGGCTTCATGGGCGTTGGTGATGGCTTCGTCCAGCGTATCGCCCGCAGAAAAGCATCCCGGCAGATCGGGCACCACCACGCCGTAAGCGTGGCTGCCGTCACCGGGTTCGATCGCAATGGGGTAGTTCATGGTGCAGTCCTCGATTTCAGGCCGGCCTGCTTGATCAGCTTGTGACTCAAGCCCACGCCCAGATCCTTCTTGGGATGCGGCACGCTGATGTGCCCGGGCTTTGTTCGGGTGGGTGTAAATGTGATGCGAGCCTTTGGCGGCCCGCGACACCCATCCATCGGCCAGAAGCAGCTTGATCAGGTCGGCGCTGTTCATCGTGTGTATTCTACACACGACAAGCCAGAATCAGCGCAAAAACCTCTCGGAACTCACCCTCATCCTAAACAATCGAGAAAGACCAATCAGGACGAGATTTCGAGAACCGCAAGCCGTTGATTCGTCGTCAGCGCGGCGGGCAGGCTTGCGGCTTCTCGATAACGGTGCCATCGAAATTCCATCATGGGGGCAATCGGCATTTCGGATGGCGCAGGAATTCAAGCCGCACGACCTGCGCCTTACGTCCGGCCTTGATGATGATTTTCTTGCGCGATTTGGCGAGCCCCATGGATTACGCTGAGATCGAAAGGTGATCGACCTCATAGGCCTGCGTCCCTTCTTTGTCCATCGCATCGCGATATTGGGGCCAAAGCCGGAAGCGCACCAGAGTCCACAATGCGGGATCGAAACCCACGACGGCTCCCAATGCGCCCTTTTCTTCGACATCAACCGCGATGCTTTCAGTCTCGGCCATCTGCAGATCCGAGAGCGCGGTGTAGGGCGCAATCGGGACGATTTCGCGCGTTGCACAAACCGCATCGGCCATCGTCGGCAGCAAGCGCGAGTGCCACACCGACCAGGTCTTGACCGAGGGCCAACCAAACGACGCGGTCAGGGCTGCAAAGCCGCTCCCGCCGAGAAAACTGTTCATCCCCTCATTGCTGTCCCACAAATAGAACGGTGCATACAGGTTTTCGGAGGCATGGCGACGCCCCTCGTCGCGGCTGGCCTGTAAAAAGGCCTTGAACACCAACAAGGGGAAGCCGTCCATCAAATGCCCCTTGGTCGCGATCCGCTGCCGAATGATCGACATGTCGTAATCGCCCGGGAGTGTGAAACTGTATTGCATCGCCAACATGCTGCCCTCCGTTCTGTGCGTGTCAGGCATCGACGGCCAGGGTCGCGATGCCATTGCCAAATGACCATTCGTCGGCGTCGGTGGTGTTGATGACCACCATCACGTCCTCGCGGCGAATGCCTGGCGCTTCTTCCAACAACTCGACCAGCCGCTGGTCAAAGGCCTTCTTGGTGTGCGTGCTGCGTGGCCGACCTGCGGTGATGGCGATCAGCACATAGTCGTCGCTGCGGGGGCCACACAAGTAATGCCGGTCGAACACGAGTTCGTCCGGCGCAAGCTGGTGAAAGATCTGGAAGTGGTCTGCATTGGGGACATCGATTGGGAACATCGAATGCCTCCACAAGGGCGCGGTGCAGGTTGTCGGAGAGCGCACGGCGGTACTCGAGCGACTTGCCTTTCAGCAGCGAGATGCGGGCATAGGGCATGGCGCGAAGGTTCCTGGGATCGGTTGGAGGGTTTGCGCGTTCAGGCCTGGCTCGTGGTGGCGTTCAACAACTGGATCGCCGAGGCCGCAGTCGGCCAGCCGGAATAGAACGCCAAGTGCGTGATGATCTCGGTCAGTTCGTCCTTCGTCACGCCATTCTCAAGGGCGTAGTTGAGATGGAACGGCAACTGCTCCAGCCGGTACATGGCCACCAGCGCGGACACGGTGACGACACTGCGGTCACGTTTCGACAGTTCGGGCCGTTCCCAGATGTCGCCAAACAGAACCTCATCCGTCAACTCTGCCAGCTTGCGGGCGTCCTGGCCCATGGCGCGTTGCCCAAGGCTCTCTGCTGTACTCATTCGGGTCTCCTGCGTTGACAAGCGAAATGACTTGTCAGCGGAACGATAGCAGGCCAATATGATCCTGAAAATCAATTAATATTGGATCGATAGTTCCAAATAAATGGATCATTGACATGCGGCGCATGACGTTTGATCTGGATGTCCTGCGCAGCTTCGTGCTCGGCATCGAGCTTGGGAGTTTTGCCAAGGCGGCTGACCGCCTTGGACGCTCCACCTCCGCCGTGAGCGCTCAACTCAAGAAGCTCGAGGCGCAGGTGGATGTCGCCATCGTGCGAAGGTCTGGTCGTTGCCTGGTGCTCACGCCGACCGGCGAAACGCTCTTCGGCTACGCCAAGCGCCTGCTCGCGTTGAATGACGAAGCGTCGACCGCCGTGCGGGGCGTCGACCTTGAAGGCCGCGTGCGGCTTGGCCTGCAGGAAGACTTCGGCGAGCATCTGCTGACCGAGGCGCTCGGCAGTTTCGCCCGCGCCCATCCGCGCGTCCGCATCGAAGCGCGGATCGCGCGCAATGCCGAGTTGCTCGAACTGGTCAGCAGTGGCCGTCTTGACCTCGCGCTTGCCTGGGAATCCGGGTGCGGCTCTCCGCATAGCCAGTGCATCGCCGAGTTGCCCCTGTGCTGGATCGGACAAGCGGATGGGACGTGGCCGCCCAACGGAGAGCCCCTGTCTCTGGTCGCCTTTGAATCGCCATGCCTGATGCGTAGCGCGGCGACCCATGCCCTTGACCAAGCCGGCATTCCCTGGCGCATCGCATTCACCAGTCCAAGCCTCAGTGGGGTTTGGGCAGCCGCGGCAGCAGGGCTGGGCATCACGGTTCGAACCCGGATCGGCCTCCCGGCAAACTTGTCGGTACTGGAGGGGCTTCCCGATCTGCCCAAGGTGGGTTTGGTCCTGCATTGGGCTGAAGCCGCATCAGCCATGCCGGTGCGTCATCTCCGAGCGATTCTGCTTGGCGTCCTGAGCGAGGCAATACCACCATGATCTTTGAACGCCTGGACGAGAACCACACCATGAATTCGCTCCGGCCCTGGATCGGCTCGTCGGCGGGAGATTCTCGATAACAGCGGATTGTGGCTGGGCTTTATGTGAAGTAGTTCACGGCGCAGCCCAATGAATGCGATCGCGGCGAGGGTCAGCGCAGACAGAGCATCTATGCTTCAAGCGTGGAGTGCCCCAGCGGTTTGAAGCGCACCCGCTGAGGTTTTGTAGCCGTTGTGATGTTGCGTCGAGGCCCGCATGAAAACCATCAGAATCTTCATCATGACAGGCTCCGTCTTGGTTTCGGCCCTGTTTTTCGGCAGCGCCTATTTCATCGTTTCGCATGCCTTCACCCGCGCCATTCAAGGAAACTCCCTCCGCACGTCGCGCGTCATGGCCCAGTCCACCTTCAACTCGATGTTCCAGTTGATGAGCACCGGATGGACGCACGCCCAGGCTGAAGCATTCCTTCACGCCACCGACGGGGCCATGAAGCATTCCGATTTCACCCAGCAGATCTTCCGCGGCAGCATCGTCTCCGCGCGCTTCGGCCCCATCCCGCAAGCCCCCGTGGATGCCGCGGTCGCACAGGTGTTCCAGACCGGCCAGCCGGAGCAGGAGGTCAGCGGAAACAGCACGCGCTATGTCTTTCCGCTGCGTGCAGAAACACAATGTCTGCGCTGTCATGCCAACGCCCAGGTGGGCAACGTGCTCGGCGTCATCGACGTCCGCCAGAATCTGGCCCCGTCCATCCAGGCCGCACGGCGTGATTTTTTCGATTCCATGCTGTGGGTCTTCCCCTTTCCGATCCTGGGCGCTTTCCTGTTGGCGGTCTTCGTGGACTGGCGCATCGACCGATCCATGGGCATGCTCAAGCGCAGCATGGACCAAATCCATCAAATATCGGATTTGAGATTACTCCGATTTCAACCCATCGATTTGTGGTTTTCCGACCTCAACGGCATCTTTCGTCAAATTGGCCAACTCATCGACAAGCTCCGGGGCATCGCCATCGAAAAGGACTTCCTGGCCGACCATGATGCCCTCACCGGCCTGCCCAACCGCCGGGGGCTGCTGGAACATCTCTCACGCACGCTGGCACGCGCCCGTCGTCACGGCGGGCGCGTGGTGATCGGCATGCTCGACCTGGATGACTTCAAGCCCATCAATGACACCTGGGGCCATGCGGCGGGCGATGCGCTGCTGCGCGAGCTCGGCCGCAGACTCCAGGCAGCTTTGCGCGAAACCGATCTGGTGGCGCGTCTGGGCGGCGATGAATTCGTGGTCATCCTCGAACAAATGCCCGAAGCCGGCGATCTGCCCTCGGTCCTGGCGCGCCTGGAATCGGCCATCACCGCGCCCTATGCCCTGCCGGACGGGCACGAGGCCCGCATCGGCCTGAGCCTGGGACTGACGCTTTACCCCGAAGACGCCGCCGAGCCGGAAATTTTGCTGCGTCACGCCGATGAAGCGCTCTATGCCATCAAGGAGCGCAAAACCACCCGTCAGCAAGGCTGGATGCTGTGGCACGCTCTACCAGCCCCGAACCAACCCAGCGAAGACGATGCGCTGGTCGTGCCCGTTTATGGACAGGGGGCATCGGCGCTGTTGACCCGTGTGCGGGAACCGCTGCTGAGCGCCACCTCGGCGTTCGTCACGACCTTTTACGCCACCCTGGCGCTGCAAGCCGAAGCGCAAGTCATCCTGCAGCGCTTGAGCCCCGATGAATTCACCCATCTGCGCGAGCGCCAACATCAACATCTGGGACACATTCTGGCCCCCGATCTGACCGAAGCGGCGCATCGACTGAGCGCGCACCGCCTGGGGCGCATCCATGCCCTGATCGGGCTGGACCAGGGCGCCCTCATCGAGGCCATGCACCTCTATCTCGACACCTTGAAGCAAGAGATCGGCAAACTGAATCTCAGGCCCTTCGAACGCAATCATTTGGTGAATCTGCTGTCGCGCCGACTGCTCACCGAGATGGAAGAGCAGATCAAGGGCGAGATGGACGTCACGCAAAGTCGCGAGCAACTGCTGTTGTCTCTGCATGCCCAGAAAACCGCGGCGTCCAACTGGCCTGACTTCATGCGCACCGTGGTCGATCAATTGGTGGGCCTGGAGGGGATGCAAGGCGCCGGTGTTGCCCGGCCCGATAGCGGTGGACAGTTCGTCTTCGAATACACCGCCGGGGGGTTCGAGCCCTATTTACAGGCCATCGACCAGCGCCACCTGATGCCGCGGGTGACCGATCCTGGCACGCACGCCCAGCAACTCGCCTACTTGCGTGCCTGGCGCAGCGAAACGATCGAGACGACGACCAGCTATGCCGGCAACCCCGCCATGGCCGGTCTGCATGACGCCGCCCAGGCCGCCGGCATTCGCAGCAGCGCGGCAGTCCCGCTGAAGGATGCGCAGGGCCATGTGTTCGCCGTGCTGATCCTGTTTGGCCGCTACCCCGGCGTGTTCGAGACCCCCTCGGCGCGAACGTTTCTGGCGGCCCTGGGCCTGCTGGTGAGCGAGCGGCAACATGAGACCTCGCGGGAACAGCGATTCGCGCCGATCTCCGCCGAACGCCGGCATGCGCTGCGGGATCGCCTGTATCGCGGGGCTCTGGAGCTGCACTACCAGCCGGTGGTGGATTTGCGCTGCGGCAAACCCGATCTGGTCGAGGCCCTGGCGCGCCTGCGGCTGGAGGACGGCACGCTGGCCAGTCCCGCGGAGTTCCTGCCCGGATTCGGCGCGACGGAGCTTGTGCGCCTCTTTCGGGATGGATTGCACCAGGCCCTGACCCAGCTTCAAGCTTGGGACGCGCAGGGGTTGAAGCTTGTCGTGAGCCTGAACCTGCCCCCAGCCGTGCTGATCCATCCCGATTGCTCCACCTGGGTGCAACAGGCCTTGCAGGAGCGTGGCCTGGCGCCGTCCCGCCTGCGTCTGGAGCTGCTGGAAGCCGAAGAACTGTATGACGTCTCCCGGCGGGATGCCGCCATGGCGGCGTTTTCCACCCTCGGCGTGCATCTGCTCATGGATGATCTCGGCGCGGGCTACAGCAGTCTGCTGCGCCTGCGCACGCTGCCCTTCTCCGCGGTGAAGATCGATCAGGGGCTGGTGCGCGAGGCTCCGCGGGATCCCTTGCGGGTCATTGGCTTCATTGGCTCGCTGGTGCGTCTGGCGCAGAGCCTGGACTTGCGCGTGATCGTGGAGGGGCTGGAAAGCCCGGCGCTGGTCGAGACCGCCGCCATTCTGGGCGCCACCGCCGGCCAAGGCTATGCGCTGGCGCGTCCGATGCCGGCGGCCGAGGTGCCGGGATGGATGCAGGGTTTCGATCTCCGACTGGATCCGCAGCATCCGCAGACGGCCTTGGGCGCCTTGGCCGGGCACTGGAGCTGGGAGCATGGGGTGCGGTACGCGGGGGCGCGCGCGATGCATGACGAGGGCACTTGTGCGCTGGGCAGTTTCATCGTGTCGCAAGGACTCGGCGGATCCGATCTGGATAGCGCCCACCGGCAGATGCATCAAGCCGCTGTCGAGCACGGGCCCGAAAGTGCCCAGTACCGGCAGTGGGCGCAGAAGGTGGTCGCCGCGCTGATGGCGCTGAGCGGTGGGGCCATGGGGGCACCGACAGACTAAGGAGGCCATCATGGTCTTGTCTTCCGGAAAGTCCTGGGACCCCACGTCCCAGCAGTTCGACTACGACCCCAACGATCCGCGGGTGCAGGAGCTGTTCGCCCAAATCGAGGGCCTGCGGCTGGAGAACCGGGGGCAGTTCAAGCCGGAGCGGGTGCAGCTGCGCGGGGCCGGACATGTGGCGGGGCCGTTGAAGGATGTGCAGGGGGCCCTGATCGTCAACGACGATGGCCAGGGCGCGGTCACCTTGCTGGCCTCAATGCCCCTGGAGGAGCATCAGTCGTGCTTTGTGAGGCGCCATCTGGGGATGCCCGGGGAGAGCGAGCGCCTCTACGATGTGCTGCGCTGCCGCCAGGGAACACGACCCCAGGATGCCGAGAACAGGATCTGGATCGCCTATCTGAAGATCATGTCCCGCGGGGGCATCCAAGCCGATGCGCAACGTCTATGAGCGCTCGCCCAAGGCAAAGGGATGGAGATGGACGCCCGGCCCCGACCCGATGCGGCATCGAGGTGCCCAGTGGAGGCTTCGAAGGCCAGCCCAAGGCCATCACCCAGGCGCTGGAGCAAAAGCGCGCGCGGGCTCGGGTGGAGCATGCGTGTCATATGCTCAAGAATCTGTTCGGTCACAGGAAGACCCAGGCAAAAGACTCTCTGCAATCTGTTCCTGGCACGCCGCATCTCGGATGCCAGCGCCGAGTTGCTGCAGACCGTCGTGCATCAGCGCTACAAGCACCGCCGCAGCGTGATCGTCACCTCCAACCGGGTCGTGCAGGACTGGGGCAAGTATCTCGGCGACGCCACCATGGCCACCACCATCCTCGACCGCCTCATCTCATGCATCGCGCCGCCATGCTGGAGTTCGAGGGCAAGAGCTATCGCCTCAATCGAACGGGTCGGATCCGCAGGCAAGGCAGGGTGAGCGTTCGCGACGCGCATTCGCTACAGTGGTGCGTAGAGAACTGCCGATCGCCTTTCGATGGCATCGATCGCCCTCTTTGAGCGCCCCCAGGGTCGGCTCGCCGACCCGCCCCCCGTGGGGGTCAAGGAAATTTGGGGCGGCCCTGCGTTTCCTTGAGAGATTCGGTTCACGATGCGACACCTACTTCGATCCTGGTTTGCCGTCCCCTTCGCAGCCTTGTTCGCGGCATCGGCTCTTGCGGCGCAGCCGATTCCCCACGACATCCAGACCGCCATCGACGCGGGCCACTATGCGCAAGCCGATCGCGAGATCGCCCAGGTGCTGGCTGCGCATCCGGATTCGGCCGAGGCGCATTACATGGACGCGCGGCTGCTGGCCGACGAAGGCAAGTGGCCGCTGGCCCAAGCGGAACTCAGCCGCGCAGAGACTCTGGCCCCCGCGATGGGCTTCGTGCCCCCGGACGTGCTGGCGGCCTTCAGCCGCCAAGTGCAGGATCACACGCAAGGGGGAGCCGCCCGCTCGATGAGTCCCGGCTTCATCGTCGGGGCGATGGCGTTCGTGCTGATCTTTGTCTATCTCGTCGCGGGGATGTTTCGGGCTCGGTCGCGCCCGATGGCCCTGCCGACCGAAGGCGTGCCGCCCGGGACGCCGCCGCTGGGCACAATGGGTTCTCCGCTGGCAGGACCGACCGCGCCACCTGCGGCAGGCTCGGACCTGCTAGACGCATTGGGAACAGGGCTGGTCGCCGGGGCGGGGTTTGCCGCCGCAGAGGCCAGCGTCGACAAACTGCTGGACCCCGGACAGAACGTTGCGGGATCAACGCCCAAGGTGGACGTCCCACCTGTCGATCCCATCGCCAACGATCAGGATTTCGGCTTGACCGGTGCCAACGACGGGAGCGATGACTCCGTCGATGCGGGAAGCGACGATTCCTGATCGGATGCCTGACCCGCTGCATGCCCAAATCGTGCGATGCGTAATGGAAACAAGTTCATCGAGATGTCAGCGTGAGCGCCGTTTCCGCGGCCGCAACTCCGCCATCACCATGCGCTCGAATGCGTCCAGAGCCGCCTCGGCGTCAAGCTCCACCTCCTGCTCCGCCCACAGCTCCTGCCGACGCATCCAGGCCTTGAGCGCTTTGGGGTTGTCGGCGCGGGCGAGCAGGTCTTCGATGAAATGCCGCGCACCTGACCACGATGCTGGCCTTGGCCAACCGCGTGCCGGTACGCAAGAAACTGCTGGCGATTCATGCCCAAAATGGG
>NZ_JBTRXV010000091.1:0-14231 GCF_054608695.1 Thiomonas sp. | reverse complement strand
CAGGCTCGCCGACTCCAGGGCGTTCCAGGCTGCACGGTCCGGTCTGGTCACCTCAGCGGTGATCCGACTGTACCGCGCTGGTCTGGTTTAAACATACAAGGGCGGCATCGTCGGTGGTGGCGCGGGCAATCTGGCATCGCCAACTTGTGCGGCAGGCCAGGCCTGCGGTGCCTTCAGCGGCTGGAAGATTGCTACAAGCGGCTATGCCGGCCTCGGCCCGGGTAGTCTGCTTGGGCTGCTGGCGTTCAACAGCGCGGGCCAGCTCAATCAGCAGTACCTCTACCGAGTGGCCGTGCCGGGGCTGCCACAGCTCAACCAGATGCAGACCAATCTGGACATGGGCAACAACAACGTCAACAACGCCCAGAACATCAGCGCCAGTGGACAGATCCATGCCATAGGCACGAGCAATGCCGATCTTCCACCAGGCTGGGGCGGGGGCCTGACCACCTGGGATCTGCACGCCAACGCATCGATCGGGGCCGGGCCGTCGGGTAAGAACGTGCAGGCTTTCATGAATTCGGGGGCCGCGGGCGGGCTGGATACAGGGGGCGTCGTGACTGCAGTCAGTCCCAATGGCGGCAACTACGCCTCGATGGAGGCTGCCGATGCCGGGGCCAGCGTCGTGACCAATGGCACCGTGCAGGGCGGCTACGTCAACAGCACGGGCAATGTGAATGCGCAGAACGCGCTGACCGCGGGGGGCGGGTTCTATGCAACTGATTCAGGCTACTCCGGCACATCTGACACCTTCTCGGCCGGCAGTCGGGTTATCCTGGGCACAGCTTTCGGGTCGGCCAATCAAGGATGGGGCTGCGGTCCGAATGGAGAGATTGCCAGCAATGCCAACGGGTCAGGGCAGTTAATGTCCTGTGTCAATGGGGTTTGGCAGCCATCTGGTTCGAGCGGCGCATATAGGTATTTTCAGTCGTTTCAATTCGGTTCAGCTTGGCAGTCAGTCGACCTCGGATGGTGGAGGGCATGCTGGCAAAGCGGTTTTGAGGAAACCGGTGGCGCTGCTTTTGAGCAGGTCAATCCATCATCTGGCCCGAACGCTAGCGGCCAATTCGACTGGGTCTGGTCATCGCCAGACCCTAATGGTCACGGCGGTTCTGTTATTCAAATTACATGCGGCAATTAAAACCCGCTGAACTATTCGATTCCCAATCCCCACTACGGCCCGGATAAGTGATGCATGCGAAGCCTCAGAACAAGAATTTTCAGATGGCAATGGGCCGATTTCGTTTGGTGCTGATTTGAATTTCAATGGCCAAGATCCGTGCCGTCAGGCTCTTACATGACGTTCTCGACACCGGACACGGGGTGGTGTGGCATGCGGCCTGGGTGTTTGTCAATGCGTGGAAAGCGGCGGACAAAGGCGCTGGGTGCCCGCTCTTCGGCGGCGTCACCCGCGCAGCACGCGCGGAGGCGGAAGGGGGTGGTGTGATGTAGGGTGGATGGCTAGAATGCGCAGCATGAACACCCTGACAGAACAGCCTGCTCGCCGGAAGGCAAAGGCTTCTCATCGCAAGGCCGTAGTCACCACCTCGCGAGCGAAGGGGGGCGTGATCAACGCTTCTGGCGTTCTACTCACCGGGCAGGCATTGCTCGATGACATGGATGCTTATCGCCGGCAGGTGACATCTTCTCCGGAAGCTGCACAGAGCTTCCTCAAACGCCTTGGTGTGCTGACCAAGGGCGGGAAAACAAAGACGTTGATCCGTGGCTAACGATTGGGCGCTTTATCAGCGCCACACGGCTTTTGTGCTTGGCTTTCATGGCACGGAAGAATCGATCGTCCAGCAGGTTATTACTAGGCAGATAGCGCACCTCGATCATTCCCGGGGGATGTACGAGTGGCTTGGCCACGGCATCTACTTTTGGGAAAACGACCCCCAGCGCGCTCTCGAGTGGGCGCAGGATGGGAATGCGAAGAAAAAGATCAAAGATCCAAGCCTCGTCGGCGCTGTCATTGATCTGGGTTTGTGCCTCGACCTGACGACTCGCACCGGGCTTGATGAAATCACCCAAGCATATGCCACCTTGGTCGAGAGCTATGCCGCTTCAGGTCAGACTACGCCAAGTAACACCGGTGGCAAAGATCGGTTCAAGCGTGAACTGGATTGCCAAGTGATCCAGGCGCTTCATTTGTACCGGAAAGAAAAAGGGCTAGCTTCCTACGATTCGGTGCGCGCTCCATTCCCTGAAGACGAGCCCCTTTATGAAGGGGCTGGCTTCCGCAAGCGCAATCACATTCAGATTGCAGTCATCAATCCAGATTGCATCAAGGGCTATTTCCGCCCGATTACGCAGTTGTAATCGCGTTTGCAACCTCCCGCAGAACTCCTGTATGCCCCAACCATGGGGCGCTTCCTGCAGGAGTTCAGATGCGCATCATCATTGCCGAGAAACCGTCCGTCGCCCAGGCCGTCGCTGGCGTGCTGGGCGGCTCCAAGAAAGCCGATGGCTACATCGACTGCCCGAGTCTCAAGACCCGCGTGACCTGGTGCTTCGGTCATCTGCTGGAGCAGGCCAAGCCCGAGGACTATGTTGGCGGACGTGTCGACTCCAAACACCTGCCTGTCATCCCGGATCGCTGGCAACTGCAGCCGCGTGATGGCGGGGCGGGCAAACAGGTCAAGGTGATCCGCGATTTGCTCAAAGACGCCACCGAGGTGGTCAACGCTGGCGATGCTGATCGCGAAGGGCAACTGCTGGTTGACGAGGTGCTGCTGTACCTGGGCTGGAAGGGCAAGACATCGCGTCTGTGGCTGTCCAGCCTGGACGACGAAAGCGTCCAGCGCGCCGACTGGCTGATGGGCATGAACTGCTCGATTGCGCTCAGCCGTAATCTGCAAGCCGCTGGGGTCCAGGGGGCCTGGAGTGTAGGCCGGGTGCAGACGCCAACTCTGGCACTGCTGGTCGACCGCAAGCGCGAGATTGACCATTTCAAGCCGCGCGACCACTACCAGGTGGAGGCGGCACTGGAGGGCGATACCCGTGCGCTGTGGCAGATCCCCGAGGATTTGCTAGTGGATGGGCTGCTGCTGGACAAGGCCGCGGCTGAGGCGGTCGCCAAGGCCGTGCAGGGCCAGAAGGCTGTAGTGGAAAAGTTCACCCGCAAGACCGGCGAGCGGGCCGCGCCGCTGCCGTACACCCTGGGCGCCCTGCAGAAGGCCGCTAGCAGTCGTCTCGGGCTGTCTGCCAAGGACACGCTGGCAGCGGCGCAGGAACTCTATGAGGCCAAGGTCGCCACCTACCCTCGCACCGACTGCCCCTACCTTCCGGTGGAGATGCATGGTGCGGCGGCAGCCATTCTCAATGCCATCGGCACCGAGGGCATTGCGGGACTTGACCCGACGCGCAAGCATGCGGCCTGGAACAGCGGCAAGGTCGAGGCGCATCATGGTTTGATTCCGACTGGGCAGAACCCGGATGCGGCCAGCCTCTCGGTCGATGCCAAACGGGTGTTCGACCTGATCCGCGAGTCCTACATCCGCCTGTTCATGCCGCCCGAGAAATTCGAGACTCGGGAGGCGATTTTTGTCTTTCCAAGTGGCGAGCGTTTCAGAGCAGCAGCACGCATCGTGTTGGAGCCAGGCTGGACGAAGCTTGGCGGGCAGGAGGAAGGCGAAGGGGAACTTGTCGAAGCTGTTGGCAAGCTGCCGATCCTGGCTGAGGGGCAGGTACTGACCTGCTCCGCAGCGCAGATCCTGTCCAAGCGCACCACGCCGCCGAAGCCCTACACCGACGGGACGCTGATCGCCGCCATGACTGGCGTGCACAAGCTGGTCACGGATCCGAAGCTCAAGGCGCGCCTGAAGGAGACTTCAGGGCTTGGCACCGAGGCGACGCGGGCCTCGATGATCGAGGTGCTGATCACCCGCGAGTACGCCGAGCGCCGCAAGAAGGAAATTCACCCCACCGACCGCGGCGTGCAGCTGATCGACATGCTGCGCAAGGTGGCGCCTGACCTGGCCGATCCTGGCACCACCGCATTGCAGGAGGATGCGCTGGCTGACATCGCGGCAGGCCGTGCGCCACTGGCTGCATTCATGCAGGCGCAGGCGGATGCAACCCGGGAATTTTCACGCACGCTGCTGGAGGGCAAGCTGACGGACGCGCAGCTGGTCATGCATGCTTGCCCAGCCTGTGGCGGTGCACGCTGTGTACAGCGCATCAGCAAAACCGGGGGCACCTACCATCGCTGCTTGGACTGCGAGGCGGCGTTCGGGGACGACGGCGGGAAACCGGGAAAGCGATTCGAGGACAAGCCGGCAGGCGAGGGCGGAGGGAAGACATCGAGAGCTGCTGCCATCGGTCCGGAATGCCCGAGCTGCAAGAAGCTGACGTTCAAGAGTGAAACCAAGACCGGCAAGGCCTACTACCGATGCGGCGGGTGCAAGGGCGTCTGGTGGCCGGATCGCAAGGATGAAGGGAAGCTCGGAGCAAAGTGGGAGGAGCGGAAGTGAGTGCGCCCGGCACGGTCCCACAACTTTCGCCCGAGGCTTCCCGCCGATATACTGGCCCGCATGAAAACTGCTTTCTATGACCGTCTGGGACCGGCGCGTGAGGTGCTGCAGATCGGCGACCTCCCCGATCCAGTGCCCGCTCCCGGCGAGGTCCGCGTGCATGTCCAGTGGTCCGGGGTTAATCCGTCGGACGTCAAGTCGCGTCTGGGTTTGCGCAGCGGCACGATGCCGTACCCGCGCATCATCCCCCACAGCGACGGCATGGGCGTGATCGACGCCGTCGGCGATGGGGTGGCCTCTTCCCGCATCGGCCAGCGCGTGTGGACGTGGAACGCTGCCTGGGGGCGCCCGCACGGGACAGCCTGTGAGTTGGTCTGCCTACCGCAGGAGCAGGCCGTGCCGCTTCCCGACGGCGTGGCCGCAGAGGCAGGTGCCTGCCTGGGCATTCCGGCGCTCACGGCGCTGCACGCCGTACTGATGGATGGTGGGGTGGCCGGGAAGACCGTGTTGGTGGCCGGCGGTGCCGGCGCGGTGGGCCACTATGCGGTGCAGATGGCGAGCTTGCTAGGTGCCGCGCGTGTCATCGCGTCGGTCAGCACACCCGAGAAAGCGGAACTAGCTCACGCCGCGGGGGCAGACGAGATCGTGATGTACAAGACCGAGCCACTCGTCGAGCGCGTGGCCGCTCTGACCAGCGGTCGGGGCGTGGACCGCATCATCGAGGTCGACCTGGGTGTCAATGGTCAGGCAGACCTCGACATGCTGCGACCTGGTGGCGAGTGCGTGGCCTACGGCAGCAGTGCGAGTCCTCTGCAACTTCCCTTCTATCCGCTGATTGCGAAGAACCTGCAGCTCAAGTGCTTCATCGTCTACCACCTCGCACCGGCGGACCGCGAACGCGCCGTGGCCACGCTCACGAGCTTGTTGGCGCATGGCCGCCTGCAGCACAACATCGCCGCCCGTCTGCCCCTCGACGACATCGCGACGGCGCACGAGTTGGTCGAGCGCGGAACCGCCACCGGCAACGTCGTGCTGAACGTCGGCTGAGCGCCAATCGGGCGGAACGAGGTTGTCCCCTGCCTCAGGTGGGCCGACCCGAGCGCCCCTTCCCCACCGCTCATCCGATGGACGAGGTCGCGATGTTTGCCAGCAGTTTGGCTGAGGCATTTCGCAGGCACGAGCTTCCGGTCATACTCGTGAACATTGCGGGGCGGTGCGCCGGGGCGGACCGAGCAACGACATCACACAGGTCGTGATCGGCCGGGGTCGCCAGCTGCATAGGCGTCGAGTCGACCGCCCTCCAGGCCCATGAACTCGGCTTCAACGTCACGCTCGCCGTCAACGCGATGACCGACATGCATGCGGATGCCTACGCAAACAGCACCGGCGCGATCTTTCCCAGGCTCGGCGAGGTCGGGTCGACCCAGAGCGCCCATCACGCGCCGAACGCAAGCATCGCACTACGCGAACTCAAGATTTTGCTGCAACACCGTGACACCGTGATTTGAAGTTGCTGGCCTCACTCATCGCTTGTAGCCCGAACACCACGCCCTTTGATCATCGACATAGCCGGTCGCCTGAATTCTTGACTGTGGAGTGAGATTAGGGTTAACACTAAAACTCCGTCCATAGTTTTCATATAAGCTGGAAACAAGGAAATAAGCAAAGTACAGATGGTCACCAAACTTAAGACACTGACCGAACAGGTCGCCGAGCACATGATCGCCGAGATCTCGCGCGGCATCTATCCGGTCGGGACCAAGATTCCTGCCGGCAAGGCGCTCGCCGAGACCTACGGCGTCAGTCAAGCGGTGATCCGCGAGGTGACCGAACGCCTGCGCGTACAAGGCCTCATCGATACACGTCAGGGCGCCGGCTGCACCGTGCGCTCGCGCACCTCGGCCAGCGGTTTCCAGGTTCCCGGTGGCCTTGACCAGCAAGGCGTTGACCTGGCCAGCGTCTATGAGCTGAGACTCGATCTCGAGAGCGCTGCGGCAGCGCTCGCCGCAGTTCGTCGAACCGATGACGAACTCGCCGAAATGGCCAAGATCCTACGCACGCTCGAGGACAACCTCGACCATGCCGAACGCGGGGTCGAGTTCGACACCGCGTTCCACACCGCGATCGCTATGGCGACGCACAATCCGTATTACACAGACCTGCTGCAATACCTGAACTTGCAGATCCGGCATGTCGTGAACACCGCGCGCATGAACACCATGCAGCATCCCGGACTGGCCAGCCAGGTCCATCAGGAACATGTCGCGGTTTTCGAAGCGATCCGGGCGGGCGACCCGCTACTCGCCCGCGCCGCAGCGCTCACTCACCTGCTGCGCGCATCAGCACGACTCGGCTTGACGCTTCCCGGACGCGAGGCGATCACGGGCGCCAGCGCCTCCCTCAACCGATGAGCGACACGCGTTTTCTGACACGGCTGAGAGACGCCGTAGGAGTCCAGGCCGTGCTTACGTCGGACGAGGCGATCGCGCCGTGGCTGAGCGACTGGCGCGGCCTGTATCAGGGCCGCGCGCAAGCGGTCCTGCGCCCGCAGCGCATCGAGCAGGTGCAGGCTTGCCTCGCGCTGTGCCAGGAATTCCAGGTTCCGGTGATCCCGCGCGGGGGTAACACCGGCTTGTGCGGCGGGGCGACTCCCGGCGCGAGCCCCGATAACGTCGTGCTGAGCCTCGATCGGATGAACCGTATTCGCAGCCTGAACACCACAGCCAACACGCTGGTTGCCGAAGCTGGCTGCGTGCTTGCCGATTTACAGAATGCGGCAGCGGATGCCGGGCGTTTGTTGCCGCTGTCTCTTGCAGCCGAGGGGACTTGCCAACTCGGTGGCAATCTCGCAACCAACGCTGGTGGCGTCAACGTGCTGCGCTACGGCATGGCACGTGACCTTGTGCTGGGCATCGAAGCCGTGCTTCCGGGCGGCGAGGTCTTCCATGGGCTGCGCACGCTGCGCAAGGACAACACGGGTTACGACCTCAAACAACTGCTGATCGGATCCGAGGGCACGCTTGGCGTCATTACCGCTGCGGCGTTGCGGCTGTTTCCGCCGATATTGCATCGGACGGTTGTCATTGCTGCGGTCGAATCGCCGCAACACGCGCTGCTGCTCTACGCGTTGCTGTTCGCGCGCTGCGGTGCAAGCTTGCAGGCTTTCGAGTATTTCACCGGGGAATGTGTCGATCTCGTTGTTGACCAGGTTCCAGGGATTCGACCACCATTCTCCACGCGTCACCCGGGCTACGTTCTGGTTGAACTCTCCGGGGCTGATGAAGCGGCCGAACTTGCGCTGCCGTTTGAAAACATCATTGGCTCTGCTTTGGAAGGTGGGATATGTCTGGACGCCGTGGTCTCGGCGTCACTCGAGCAGCTCAGGCAGATGTGGAGGCTGCGCGAAGACATTTCAGAGGCGCTGCGCGCAGACGGACATCATCTCAAGCACGACGTCTCGTTGCCGATCGAGAACATTCCCGAATTTATCGAGCGTGCCGGGGCGCGTGTGCGCGCGGTCGACACGGAGTTGCGCCTGTACGTGTTCGGCCATTTCGGCGATGGCAACTTGCACGTCAATCTCGCACGACCGCGCGGTGCGCCTGAAGGTTATTTCGCTGCACAAGGAGCGCGGCTGAGCGCTGAACTTCTCGACGAGGTCGACCGGCACGGCGGCAGCATCAGCGCCGAGCACGGCATCGGCCAGCTCAAGCGCGACGCGTTCGAAAAGTACAAGTCCCCGATCGAGCTCGATCTGATGCGGAAGATCAAGCAGGTTTTCGACCCCTCGGGGATCATGAACCCGGGTAAATTGTTTGAGTCAAGGCGGTCTTTTGACGCGCCGGCTGCCGATACATCTGCGTCGGACGCTTCCCGAAACAACAGGTGATTGCGATGACATCGGCTTCTGGAACCTACGCCTGTTTGCCGTGTGCAGCGCCAATCGACACGTTCGATACGCCGACGTTCACCATTCCAGTGGGGGCGATCGACACCCACGCCCACGTCGTCGCTGCGGTGTCCGAGTACCCGATGGTTGAGGGCCGAAGCTACACGCCACCTCCGGCTCCAGAGCACAAGTATCTAGCGATGCTTGACGCGCTTGGCATGGACCATGGGGTGCTCGTGCAGATCAGCGTCTACGGAACCGACAACCGTTACATGCTCGATGTTTTGCGCCGCAATCCGCAGCGCCTGCGCGGCGTTGCCGTGGTCAAGAGCGAGATCGGCGACCGCGAGCTGCGTGACATGCACGAAGCCGGGGTCCGGGGGCTGCGCATCAACGTGCTTTTTGGCGGTGGGATCGATTTCTCGGAGCTCGAAAAGCTCGCGCACCGCATCAAGGAATTTGGCTGGCACATGCAACTGCTGATGGACGTGCAGGCGCTTCCCGAACTGATGCCGCGCATGCTCAGGCTTCCAGTTCCTGCGGTGTTCGATCACATGGGGCATACGCCCGCGGCGTCGGCGATCGGCTCGGCGGGCTTCGCCGCGATGCTTAGGCTCGTCGCCGACCATGGCTGCTGGGCCAAGTTGTCGGGCGCCTATCGCCTCAGCGAGTCGTCGCCAGGTTATCCCGACGTCGTGCCGATGGCGCGCGCGCTGATCGACGCCGCGCCCGACCGCGTGGTCTGGGGAAGCGACTGGCCACATGTCGGGCTGTCGCCGCAGCGCATGCCCAACACTGGAGGATTACTCAATCTGCTCGCGGAGTGGTCGCCGGATGCATCGATGCGTCAACGGATTCTGGTGAGCAATCCGGCGCGTCTTTACGGGTTTGCGGCCGATTCGTCGCGCTGACCCTATTCGCGTTCAAGTCGGGAAATTTCAATCAACAAGAGGGGAGACAACATGATTTGGTTTCAGAAACTGTCGACAACCGAAAAACGCACGTTTGTTGCGACCTTCGGAGGATGGGCGCTCGATGCGCTGGACTTCATGGTTTTCACCTTCGTCATCAGCACGTTGATGACGGTTTTTCAGATCAGCAAAGGGCAGGCTGGCATGCTCGCCACAGTGACGCTCCTGTCCTCCGCCATCGGTGGCTGGCTCGGCGGCGTACTTGCCGATCGCTACGGACGGGTTCGCATCTTGCAGGGGACCATTCTGTGGTTTGCGACCTGTACCGCGCTGATCGGTTTCGCGCAAAACTACGAGCAGATTCTCGTACTGCGCGCGATCCAGGGCCTGGGCTTTGGCGGCGAATGGGCGGTCGGTTCGGTGCTGATGGGAGAAATGGTCCGCACCGAGTACCGTGGCCGCGTGGTCGGAACCGTGCAGAGCGGATGGGCGGTCGGTTGGGGCCTGGCGGCGATTCTTTACACCGTCCTATTCACCGTCCTGCCGCAAGACCTAGCTTGGCGAGCATTGTTCTGGGTCGGCGTGCTCCCGGCCGGCATGGTTTTTTTCATCCGCAAGAACATTCCCGAACCGGATCTGTTCCTCCGTGCCCGTGAGCGCGCACAACGCGAAAGCAAGAAGGTTTCACTCGCAGCGATTTTCGCTCCGGAACTGCTCAAGACGACTGTGCTGACCGCGTTGCTGTGCACCGGTGTGCAGGGGGGGTACTACGCGATAACCACGTGGTTGCCGACGCTGCTCAAGACCGAGCGACACCTCTCGGTGATCGGCACTGGCGGCTACCTGATGGTCATCATCGCTGGCTCGTTCGTCGGCTATCTCGTCGGAGCCTTTCTCACAGACCGTCTCGGCCGCCGCTCCAATCTGCTGATCTTCGCCGTGCTGTCGGGGCTCAGCATCTACATCTACACCCAGATCAACCTGAGCAACTCGGAAATGCTCATCATGGGTTTCCCACTTGGTCTGGCAGCATCGGGGATTTTCAGCGGCATGGGCGCCTACCTCACGGAGCTGTTCCCATCCGGAGTGCGCGCCAGCGGGCAGGGTTTCGCATACAACTTCGGTCGCGGCATTGGCGCGCTTTTCCCCAGCCTTGTGGGCTACCTGGCCAAGGGGAGCGGATTGGCGATGGCCATTGGGATCTTCGCAGGCGGTGCGTATTTCCTGGTGCTGATCACCGCGCTGATGCTGCCGGAGACGCGGCGCCGCGAAATCTCCTGAGCCGATCCCGACGCCCCCAATGCTCGCGATGGATCAAGTCGACTGTGTTGTGATCGGTGCAGGAGTCGTCGGGCTCGCGGTTGCCCGCGAGCGCGCGCAAGCGGGTCTTGAGGTCATCATCCTCGAGGCCGAGCGCGCGATCGGCATGGGAACGAGCTCACGCAACAGCGAAGTGATCCATGCGGGGCTTTACTATCCGCCGGGGTCGCTGAAAGCGCGCCTTTGCGTTCAGGGACGCGGTCTTTTGTACGACTACTGCCAGACACGCGGCGTTGGCCACCAGCGATGCGGCAAGCTGATCGTAGCGGCAGACGCAACCCAGCTTGGAGCCCTCGAAGCGCTACACGCCAACGCGGCGGCGTGCGGGGTCGACGATCTGTCCTGGCTCGAGTATCGCGACATCATCACGCTCGAACCGCAAGTTCGAGCACACGCTGCGCTGCTGTCAACCTCGACGGGTATCGTCGACAGCCACGCGCTGATGCTCAGCCTACTTGGCGACGCCGAGCACCATGGGGCTGTGCTTGCGTGCAACACACGCGTCGTGCGCGGCGTTGTAGTCGCAGGCGCAATCGAGCTGGAGGTCCTCAGCGGCGGGCAGTCGTCCTGGCTGCGTGCGCCCCGCGTCATCAACAGCGCTGGACTGCACGCTGTCAACGTTGCGCAGTCGATCCAGGGCCTTGATCCGTCACTGCTGCCACCGAGGTACTTGGCCAAAGGCAGCTATTTCAGTTGCACAACGCGTGGCGGGTTCTCGCATCTCGTCTATCCGGTGCCCGAACCTGGCGGGCTTGGCGTACACCTCACGCTTGACCTCGGAGGTCAGATCCGTTTTGGGCCCGATGTGCACTGGGTCGATGGGATCGACTACACGGTCTGTGCGAACGATACAGGTCGATTCGAGGACGCCATCCATCGCTATTGGCCAAGTCTTCCAGACGGGGCCTTACAACCCAGCTACGCGGGTATCAGGCCAAAAATCTCCGGCCCCGGGGAGCCTGCCGCCGACTTTCGCATCGACGGTCCGGCCACGCATGGCATTGCCGGACTTGTCAACCTTTTCGGCATCGAGTCCCCCGGACTGACAGCGTCGCTTGCGATTGCCACGATGGTCGCCGGCTTGCTCGACGCCCCCACACAGTAAGCGCAGCCACGACGCGCCACAGGATCCGCCAAGCATTCCCACCACACGAGACGATGGACGAGCACCAAAACCACCCCGAAGAACCCGTCGACAAGGGCATGAAGCGTGGCCTGACGACGTATGGCGATGCTGATTTTTCGCTGTTTTTGCGCAAGGCCTTCATCAAGGGAGCAGGCTACACAGACGAAGCGCTCGGGCGACCTGTGATTGGCATCGTCAACACGGGCAGCAGCTACAACCCTTGTCATGGCAACATGCCGCAGCTCATCGAGGCCGTTCGCCGTGGAGTCATGCTCGCGGGCGGCCTGCCGATGGATTTTCCGACGATTTCCGTGCATGAGAGCTTTGCTGCGCCAACTTCGATGTATCTGCGCAACCTCATGTCGATGGATACCGAGGAAATGATTCGTGCGCAACCCATGGACGCCGTTGTGCTGATTGGTGGCTGCGACAAGACGGTGCCGGCGCAGTTGATGGGAGCGGCTTCGGCGCGCGTGCCGGCGATCCAGCTCGTCACCGGAGCGATGCTGGTGGGCTCGCATCGCGGTGAGCGCGTTGGGGCCTGCACGGATTGCCGAAAGCAGTGGGCGCGCTTTCGCGCCGACGAGATCGACGCTGCCGAGATCGCCGAAGTTAACGACCAACTGGTTGCAAGCGTTGGGACCTGCTCCGTGATGGGCACGGCAAGCACCATGGCTTGCGTTGCTGAGGCTTTGGGCATCGTATTGCCTGGCGGCGCCGCGCCACCGGCTGTGAGTGCGGCGCGCATGCGCATTGCTGAGCACACTGGCGCGCAGGCAGTGCAGCTTGCGCGCAGCGGGCTGTCCATTGAGCACATCTTGACACGCAAGGCGTTCGAGAATGCCTTGCGTGTCCTGCTTGCCATCGGCGGCTCAACCAATGCGATTTTGCATCTCATCGCAATCGCCGGGCGCCTCGGCCTCGAGCTGGGGCTGGACACGCTTGACAGCATGAGTCGCGAAACTCCGGTGCTGGTGGATCTCAAGCCGACCGGCTCGCATTACATGGAGGACTTTCACCGCGCCGGCGGGATGCCCGCACTGCTGCGCGAGCTCAAGCCGCTGCTGCATCTTGACGCGATGACGGTAACCGGACGTACCCTGGACGAGGAGCTCGCGCGTGCCGCGCCTGCGTTCGCGCAGGATGTCATTCGACCGCTCGCCCATCCGATCTACCCGCAAGGTGGACTTGCCGTGCTGCGCGGCAACTTGGCTCCCGGTGGGGCGATCATCAAGCAGTCTTCGGCCGACCCAGGGTTGATGGAGCACGAGGGCCGCGCGGTCGTTTTTGAAAACCTCGAGGACATGGCGCGAAGACTCGATGCCGACGACCTTGACGTGTGCGCCAACGATGTCCTCGTGCTCAAGAACATCGGCCCGCTTGGCGCGCCGGGGATGCCCGAAGCAGGCTACATTCCGATCCCGCGCAAACTGGCCAGGCAGGGGGTGAAGGACATGGTGCGTGTGTCCGACGGCCGAATGAGCGGCACCGCGTTCGGTTGCGTCGTGCTGCACGTCACACCCGAAGCGGCGATCGGTGGGCTGCTTGCCCATGTGCACGATGGCGACCGCATACGCCTGAGCGTGTCACGCCGCGAAATCAGCCTGCTGGTCCATGACGAAGAAATCCGGCAACGCATGGCCAGCGAGCCGGTGGTCAGGCCGAGTGCGGCACGAGGCTACCGCAAGCTTTTCCTCCATTGCGTTACGCAGGCCGACCTCGGTGTCGACTTCGACTTCCTGCGTTGCGCCAATCTGCAGCAGGGGGACGCCGCCACGGACTTCGGTGGGCTTTGATTCGTAACCTGTCGCGGATCACATGACCTTTATCGATCATGCTCGGCCGTCGGGGCAGCGGCCCCCGAGCAACGGCACAGGTCAAGGGTTAAAAACCCGTTTGAACGCGAATGCCTCTCGCGTAGGGCCGTTCTTCAGGAGGAGATCCAATTTGCATTTGGCCTCTTCAACAGTCGGACGATGATTCCTGGCGACCCACCACAGCACGGCATGGGTTTGGGCCAAGCCCGTAAACCACTCTTTCCTACGTCGAATAAATTCGGCATGCTCGCCTTTGTAGACAAAACGACTCAGTGCGTCCGGATCCCGCCATACGGATAAATGAAACAAGACGGGGTTCGTCGATTGCAGCAAGACATGGGCATCGCCGGCCTCAGGTTGATACGCCCATAGGAAACCCGGCGCGGCTGCGGCGAGTGCGTTGATGCGCTCTCGATTCGCAACAAAATCGGTCATCACAGGTGAGTCCAGTGGCGCCCTGGCCACGGCAATATTGAGTTGTGCTAGCTGATATGGCATTGAACTTGCTTAGCGGTGCGTGATTCACGATTCAGGCAAGAACGACGGTCGCGTCAGGGTTGTTCGGTACTCTGCGGTTGGCACGTGAACCGGGTCTGAAGGCGATTGGCGATGGCGTTCGCATCGCTTGATGCTTCGCGCCGTGCCTCTAGCACGACCCGGCCCTGGATCTGGTGGTATTGATTGCGTTCGGCCAAT